>NZ_JAUOQU010000048.1:0-19245 GCF_030547195.1 Shewanella sp. 6_MG-2023
TACATCAGCACACTACTACATCAGCACACTACTACATCAGCACACTACTACATCAGCACACTACTACATCAGCACACATCGAAAAAGCGTACAGCAACATTACCCTTCATTGATCTTGCGTAAAACTTGGGTTCGTATTAGCGCAATTTCTGGTGTTTTTTCAACTAATTTCCAATGGTCGCTCATAGTCCAATCCTTACAGGAAATTTTCTCACCGAAGTGAGTTTCAATTTCTATCTCTGCTATATCGTAACGCAGAAATGGTCGTTGAAGATCATGGCCCGACTTCGTGAGGCCTAAGCGACCAAACCGCTGGTCTGAAACTCTACTAATAAGTGCTACCGGATAAAACACCAACTCTTCAAATGGTATGTTGCTTTCATATAAGGATACTAGTGCTGTGACCGGAATAGCGTGCTCGCAAACCAGCGCGGCCTCGGGGTCTAGATTCACCTCTCTATACAGACAGCCAAATTTTCGAGAACCCGCCATTCCCATAAAATCGTGACAGCCCCTAAGCCTACGATTTATTTCGTCTCGCTTTTCTCTTGGCTTACGAAAAACAGCAACTTTATCAATTGTAAGCAAGTTTGCTTTACAAAGTGCGATTTGCTCCGCAACCACATCTGCTGTTGTTGCGCCATGTTCATTCCTGATGCCGGGTATTGATATAGTCATTTCATCTAACGCTTATTGAACGGTTCGCTCAATAAAGCCGACCATTAAGTTATTGATTAATATCATCCTACATTTACTATCTTACTAATGTAAAGCAGTTTTATTTAGTTGTAAAAGTAACTGTTGCCACTGCTGGCTTGTTTTGTAAGTTACATCACCTGATCTAAATTTATCAATGAACAGGTATCTTTAAATAGTCAGGTTATTGATACTGGGTGTGACTTGCTAAACGTATACAGTGTAGTGGCTTATTAAATCTGGCCATTCTATTGGTGGGTGTATTATATTTTTGAAGGGAAACAAAACCAGTTTGACCTAAGGTATATCAATCTTAAAAACGTTTTGGGGCATAAATAATTTAGCCGCCCTAACCCGTTTCTGGACAAAGCCGAGGCCAGTTTTGCTGAACCACGTCAGTCTTGATGACTCATATCTACTCCTAATTCTGTATATTTAGCCAACTTAGCCACAACATTGACCTTAGCCATTTGTTCAACGCTATTAGCGTTTGTTGAAAATAGTTTTGGATTTCCAACAATTATCGCCAATGCTTGTGCACGTGAAATGGCGACATTAATACGGTGTTTATCAAATAAAAAATCTAACCCGCGTGCGGATTCGTTAGCATCACTTGAACACATACTAAAAATCACAATTGGTGCTTCTTTACCTTGAAACTTATCAACACTACCAACTTTAGCATCAACGCCTAGTGCTTGTTGTAGCTTACTGACTTGATGATTGTAAGGTGCAACAAACAGTATATCTTGTAAACTAATCTTGCGAGTATTAGAGTGGCGGTCGGTGAAATTACGGCCAACAAGCTGTTGGACAATGATTTTAATTTCATCAATTTCTTCTTCACTGACTTGATTATTGCCTTCATGTTCAACGGGAATAAAGCGAATTCCAGCTTCAATATTTAATGGTCCTTCATAATCACTTGGTACTGCAATACCTTGTTGACTTGTAATCGCTGCAGAACCTAGTTTACTTTGATAAAACGCCTCACTAATAAATTCATTTACCTTTGGATGCATACGGTAAGTCGTTTCTAAGAACACCCCCATATTAGAAGGCACTATAGGCGAGTTTTGCAGCAAATAATCAAGCGTTGATAGACCACTCGACTCTGGATGTGTTGCTTGCGATGGCTGACCTAGCTGCATTTGATCTCCAAGCAATACAATATTGCTTGTACAGCGGCTCATGGCAACCAAATTAGCCACTGCTACTTGCCCTGCTTCATCAACAAATAAATAATCAAATTGATCTTTTAACTCCTCACGACTAAACCCCCAAGCGGTTGTGCCAACGGCTTTGGCACCAGCTGGTGCATTAATGATAAAGTCAGCAATTTGACCATTTGTAATTATATTTACACTGCAATCAGCTAATCGAGTATCGGTTTCCTTAGTACAGTAAAAATTACTCGCGATATCTTTTTCACGGCAGTATTCGGCCGTAGCAAGCAGTAAATTATTTAATGCATTATGACTATTACTTGTCACTCCAACTTTTTTGCCTTGCTTTAAAAGTTCAGCAATAATGTGCTTACCAGTATAGGTTTTTCCTGCTCCAGGAGGTCCTTGAATAGATAAATAGCTGTTATCTAATCCCTTTACTGCAGTAATTGTTTGACTAAGTGTCGTTTGTGCAGAACTAACATCAATAATGGCTTGATTACCATTTAATCGACCATTAATTCTTGGTGGTAACCTAAACAAAAAATCATAAATGGCTGTGTTGCTAAGTTGCTGTCGTTCGTAACGAGAGACTATATCAAATATCGCCTCTGGGATTGGCCCTGGGGCGACATACTCATCAGGTACAAGTACGACACTTTCAGGTAGCTCGGTGGTACTGGCAATAGCAATAATACCGTTTGCACTGTCGCAATCGTCTTTATGCAATGACACTTTTAATGGGTTTCCATTGCTATTTTCCTCACCAACGACATAGTACGAGTTAGCTAATCCCTTGAATTCTTGTTCAGTATCAAATAGATATTGGTAAACCAATTTTCGAGCCTGTGGAGAGGGGCGATATGGCTCGACATTATTACGTACACAAAACGCTAAACAGTCTGCATCGTCAACCAATTCTTGTTCAGATAAGCCTAAACGATCGAACAACTTCCAAAATACAGGTTTACTTTCACGACGGTGAAAATCTAATAACCACGCCATGTTTTTGGTCACATGCGCAATGTCAGGCTGTTCAAGTTCAGCTTGCGCTAACAGTTGATCTCGAAGTGTTGTTTTCTGGTTCGCTTCTTCTGAAATTTCAACCTCAACAACTTCTGTTTTGCCTAAGTAATTAATATTGTGTTTCTTTTGTAAACCCCACAATAACTCTGCCAGCTCCATGGTAGAGTCGCAATCATCTATATTGTAAGCACGAATCTCTTCTAATATTTTAGATGTTTGCCAGTTATACCCTTCTTTACCGCAAGCGTATTTTTCTTTCCATTCTTCATATACTACAACCGAAGCCGCGCCATTTTTAACCACGGTTTGACGTCCCTGCGGCCGATAAATCAGCTCAACATTTTTGATTGAATATTTAGGTTCGCCTAAAACAATAGCCCCTTTAACGACTTTATAAAGATCGACAAACACTTCGTTACGGAGTAGTTGGTCTAACTCGGATTCACACACGCCATAACGGTTCATTAACTTTCGACAAGCGGTAATTTCATAGGGAGCATAATGATATATATGCATTTGAGGGTCTTGCAGCCAGCGCTGGTACACCCAATGAATAAAGTCACTAAATGCCTTTTTTTCTTCTTCGTGATTGTGCGCCCAAAAGTCAGTAAAGCACTTCTCACCATTATCAATATGAGTATTACCCCATAAATATTCTAAGCCATCTTGATGAAGTGGGTTACCTTCAATATCAAAAAACACATCCAAAGACGAGCGCGGGGGCAGCATAGCTAACCCTGTCATTTTACCGTTTAAATGAGTTTTTACTTCAAATAATGGTGGAGTTTGACCGTTACTTTGTAACTGTATTTGTGCTTGTTTTTGTAAAGTTGCGACAATGTCACTGTTAATACAGCCTATTGACTCAACATCCCTAAGTTCAGCTAGTTGCAAACACGTGGTAATACCAGCAGCATTGAATTTTTTAATTTGCGTTTTATTAATACCTGCAACTTTTGATAAATGATCTTTATTGGCCAATAACTCTTGAGCGTGAGTTGACCAAGCCCCCCATTCATTCGAGTCTTCTGGTTTAGGTGGGCATTCAGGGTCAAAAGTAAGCTGTTGATTGATAAAATCAGCTTTTGTTGTCAGGTAATAATCAAAATAATCACTGGTACGTAATTTTTCACGCTTACCATTACCCAATGCTACAGTGATAAAGTCAGCCTTTTTCTGTTGAATTTTACTCAACATATCAACATAACAACATAGTTGAATAACATAGGCAGGTTTTACAGAGTTAGCTAATTTGCTATCCCACACTTCATAATGATAATTACCCAGAGCGCTCTGCCCCGGTACTTTAATGAGAAAATCCGCTCGCCCATAAAATTGACCATTGGTTAAAAACGCTTGATAAATAACCTCATAACCCTCTTGCATGGCTGCAATAGTTCGTTCAGCTAATGCTTCATCACTTAATTGTTGCCCACCATCAAAATCAACAATTGAGATAAGCTGGCGATATTCTTTAGCTAACTCCTCTAATAGTTTGAGTTCGTGCTCATTACCCTTCGTCGAAAGCAAAGTTAAATATTCATCTGGTTCATCTCTCTCTGGAGCTAAATGTGGATGAGTTAGCGCTAATCGATCCATCCAGGATGCAAATTGACTAATCACGAAAGCAGTAATATCTGATGGTGAAAATATAAGTCCACCCGATGCGATTAATTTCATAACTTGCCCTTATTAACTAATATTGCTCTAAATGCCTGAAAGCTCTCGATGATTTAAATGATGTTAAGCTCCACAATGCCTAATCCCAAACCTACTAATAATGAAAAATCCAATTAATAACTAGCAAATTAAATTGAAGTCATAGCAGCTGGCCAAATGGCTACAGTATCTTTGATTTGCTTATGGGACATTTCGACAATGGCAGCAGCAAGCATTTCTATTGCACTTATGGGAATGTCGGCAAACCAAATTAATATCTATAATAGAATATGACTTAGTGGAGCACTAATCCAAAATTACCAAACGAGTGCTCCATCACACCTTGCCAAATTTAAACTTTTTTCTTGTTGCTCACTTATGTATAACTCTACATTTGCTTGCATATTAGTAACACCAAGTTGTTTTGCACAATCATAAATATTTTGTTTAGCTTGGTTTGTTAACTGGTTGTTGTTTTGTCTAATAATTAATGAGGTCACAATAGGTAACTTATTTTGTACACAGTAATAAACTACAGCCCCCAAATCTTTATTAAGTTTTTGCTGAGAGCCATTCCCGACCCAGTCAAATTTGTGCAAACACTTAAACAATTGACCGTAGGTTATAAAACCTGAATCGGATTGATTTGCCAATTTCAAAATTGTTTCAAAGACTGTTTTCCATCAAACTTGCCACCTTCTCTCCGTTGCAATTCTCGGCGCACCTCAATTAAACTATAAATCCCTCCTGCAGTTTTGTTTAATCTTTGGTAATTATTTTCAAGCGCGTTTAACTCTTGCTTAGTAAGTTCAGTAATTGGTCTTGGCATAATATGTTCTCCTAAAAATTTTTGTTTAAATACTAAACAACCAATAAGACAAAAAGTGTTGTAATCAAATTTTGATAATTTTTCTTGTTCACTTTTATTTGGGTGTACACCAGGTTCAATCATCTCCTAGCCGCCATCAGGATTTGGTATTGTCAACTTTCTTGCTTAGTCGAAAATATTCAACTAAAAACACCTTAATCTCATTTTTAGGCACCACTATATTGGTACCCATACTCTAATGGCACGATCGTGAAAAATCTGATAGTCATACTGAATAGTTGAGAGTTCGCCACTGACTACTAATTAAGTTATTACCACAGAATGGCTTGCCACTTTATCCGTCATAACCTTAAATGATGTCAGCTCCTGCTCTTTTATCGTCCGCTTTCACACCCCCAATAGCGATTTTCTCACTATCTTCTTTTACACAAGTCAAAATGTGTAGCCAATGTTCTGCCAGTTTTCTAAGCATGCCATGTCACTACGTAATTTATAAAATTCTCCTTCTTAGCCAATCTGCTATCGCGCCACTGCCCAGACCAAAACCAACTAGGAAAGCTAATATGCCTTCTTTTGTAAATATCCAAAATATAAACAACATCGTTACTGAGTAAGTGATGTAAGTCTGAAGTTGGGTTATACCCTCATCATAAGGTTTGATTCGATCCCAATTGAGCATAAAGAAAATAAATGTAAAGATAGTTCGCTTAGGCATCCTAAATATAGATACCACTATTACGATGATCTTAAATAATACGATTATCAATGATGCAAAGCTTTCTGGTGTCATATAGAGTGCCTCGTGTGTATCTGTATATTTGTATAAATACGTTACTTATGCTTTGCGACAAATCGTGATCGGTTTAGTAACCTAAAGCTCCGTTAAGCCGCCATTATATTGTTTATATGATCATGCGATGTGGGTATTGAAACAGAAGGGTCGGACTTTAAGGTTCCGATATAAGAATTTTTTTAAAGTAAAACAGAACCTGACATGGATAGCTTGTTACATTGAAACTTTAATAACTAGTTATTGTTGATTAGACAACTACTTAAATCCATCAATGTATAGTGGAAAAAGAAACTCGCCTTTGATAGTAAATTTGGTTGACCTAGTTTTCTTAGGCAATAACGCATAACAAATCAGTGCTCACAGGTTACTGGGAGGGAAAAATAATCATATTTAAGCCAGAGTATGTAAAAGCCTTTTTTGATGATGTTACTTCCCAGTGTATTTATTAGAAAACAGATACTTTGCCTAATGCTGCCTTATTCATCGACAATCTACAAATATAACAACATTTATATCAAGATAATGATAAATGCTCGACTGGTCACTTGTTGAACTGTATCTATTGTAAACGCGCCGGTTTGCGTATAGTTATCATGAGTTTGAGTTAGAATACCACGTGTATGTATAGGCTTGAACACCAATTCTATAGCAGAAATTTCTACATCCCAAGAATTAGAGCTCATAAGGCATAAAGACGATAGTGGGACGTCTAAGTTAGGAAATTCAGCTTGCCAATGCGCTTTGATGTATGATTGAAAATCGTTGAAATTAATATCATCAGAGTAGAAATCTATTATTGCCAAAAGCTTTCTTTTTTTAGTGAAGACTCGTAAAACATCATACCAATCAATACCTACAAGTCCAATATTAGAAAAAATAGCCAATATTTTTTCAATCATTAATAACTTAATATTCTCAATGTTTGCGGCATTACCTTGATTGCAAAAAATCTTAGTTTTTTCATTTAATGATGGCAGCATTAAGATGTCATGGTTATTTTCTAATATTGTTCTAAAAATATTTAGTTCTTCATTGTTTTGTTGCTCAATTAAATCAATTACTTTAAAACGATGAGATAAATACAATATTGATAAGCTTGCTACTTGGCTAATATCCGACAATATCGCGATATAAAATTGCTCTTCATCTAAGTTTTCAGTTGTCGCTTCCGCTGTATGTAGTGGAGCATAATCGACCAGATGGCTCAAAAGGTTTATTTCATAAGCAGAATGGGTCAGTGAATTTAGCTTTTTTACAAGCTCCGTACTACAAAAGAGTCTTATTGTGGCTAGTTTGCGCATTGGGTATCCTTATTTATCTGTGCCGTAACTCAACTTAAGCTTAAAAGTCTGCTCTTTTTTACAATATCACTCTAAGCCCATGGTTTTATTCAACTTACACTAAAAATCATTGGTTGATAAAGTCGAACTCTTGCCAACAATACCTGCAGGTGATAACCACCTAGCATCATAATGGGTTTTCTATCGGTAACTTCTGTAAGTGATAAAATTGGATTAGTTCTATTGTAAACATTAATTCATTTGATATTTTCAATAACATCAACTTCTTGATGACAAAACAAACACAATTGAAGGACTATTAAATACCGAAAAATTCAGCTATTTCTCTATTAATTACATAACCTCATTGTTATTTTAATCACCTTCTAACTTAAAATTAAGATGTGGCGATAAATGAGTATAAATATCGGTAGCTTTTCTTAACCGACTATTAACTTCGTTAACCACTTGTATTGGCGCTAATGGAATAAAGTCAGGTCCATATATAGCAATCGTGTTGACAAAAAACCACGCATCCCATTCATCATGATGATCAAGAAACTTACTGGTCAGTTCAATGGTAGCTTCAACTTTTGCCCATTTTTGATCTTTAAAATGGGTAATTTTTTCATATAAAGCTAATTCATCTAAGTTTAGTTGTTCCCAGGGAGTGATTTTTTGATCATCAGATAACTTTACATAAGTAAGTTTATCTCTCACCCACGGGTGAACTAACGCAATAAGTTTAAAGGTCTTTCTTGGTTGATGTTGTATCTTGTAACTTAAATGTTCTGTTTCAGTGATTTCTGATAATCGATTAATATCAAAGTGACGATAAATGTTTTTACCATCAATAGGGTTATGCAAATAGGCAACTACTTGGGTATGTTCGTATTGCAACAAAATTTGTTGCGGACTAATGATTACTGTATCAGGTACTAACCCTGTATGCATTGACGTATATTTAGCACTTATCACTTTTTTGTGTTCAATCGCATCAAAAATACGTGTATAACTAGTAGGGTTAATCGGCTCTTTTTTCCATTGATTACAGAAAGGCAAATATTTACTGGCGTTAATTCTATCGCCTTTAACTAGTTTGAGTTGATTAAGTTTTTTCTCAGCCACTTCAAAATAAGGAGCAAGCATTAACAACTCACTTGGTGGCATTAAATTAGAGAAATGTTCTTTCACTAAACTATAAGCTAACGCTTTTGAAAGCGTCATATTACCTGCTAATTCTTGGTTAAGCGCTATGTTCAAATCATTACTATTTTGCCAATAATAATTGCCATCAAGTCTCTGTTTACACTTAGCTGGCGGTAAAACTTTCACCTTACTATTATTACCTGACCACCAATTAAGTGCAGCTTTAATGCGCTTGGTTTTAGTGTTTCGGTCAGTTTTATCGGTACCGGAAGCTACATATCTAGCATTTATGTCACGACTAGCAATGGCATTTTTTTCACCTACAGGTATACATTTAGCGATAGCTTCCCTAAAGTTTTTCGGTGATAGTGAAAAAATATCTTGTTTTACTTCAAATTTCATTTTGATTAGATCCTAATGATACTGTCGACCTATCCAACTCAGATAATTATAAACAATAAAATTACGACTGTTCCAAAATTTGGACACAAGTAGCATAATCTTATTCTTGTAACTAACGAACGCCGAAAATACGATAATGCTTTGTTTACATGTAATCACGACTAGATAGAAAGAGGTTATAATTCACATCATGGAAGCTAAATAAATTTTAGTTTGTCATTTTTGTCATACGAAATAGGCATATAGCAACCCACTTACACTTTCGTTTTAACAACACAATACTAATTGAAGTACCCTCTCCAGCTAATGTTCGACAAAGTTAATTCCATCTATCATTAATCTTAATAAAAACCTTGTTAATAGGATAGGCATTGACCAGGCTGACCAACGCTCTTTGTTATTTTTTCAGAGAATCAAACTCTATTGTCTCAAATCACTGACAAGTTACTTCCCAATTGACAACACTCCCTCTAACAAGAAGTAACTTTTGCATATCACTAAAGCTGGGCGTGCAAAGAGCATCAAAGCGAACTGTGGGACTGGTGTATTGGCTAGGATAACGATAAATGGCATAGATATTTGAATTTTCATCAGCAGATAAATGCAAAATTGTTTTAGAAGCTGTGCCAGTTGACAGTATCTGATTGTCATAATAAAACATACAAAACAGAGGTCAAATATCACAACTAAATCAGATCAAGTCTGAACGACTACAAACCAGGATGCTATGATCATATTTGACTAAAGTTTCTTCAGGGGCACATCATAGTGAACCCCTTTACATTTTCACAAAAATAAAGATACAGTCTTGTTTTTAGGTGAACTCAATACGGTTAAAGTGCCATCTAGACTATGTTCACCCTCATTAATATGTAGCTCCTACTTGCTTTATTCGTATTAAAATATGGTTTTCGCTTTTTATTTTTTTACGCTTTACGTGAAGCTGAATCTTTTCGACCTTGTATAATATCTACCTTTTGAATTGAAAGTGATTCTGTTAAAACGCTTTGCTTAACACTCCTGTTAAACTTGTAGCTAGTTTATGTTATGAATTGGATTATTCGTTTCAGAGTTTTCTAATTTTTGTGTCTTTTTTACCCATAATTAAACTCGGCAATACTTTGTCGATATTCCATACCTGAACAAGTTAAGTTTTTGGGTTCATATCATTTTTTCTTATGCCATTTTATATACAGCAAATTAAATCAAGATTCGGACGTTCATACTCCGACAGTAGAAGTAAATTAATGATTAAGAAAGTAAGTAATGTCGTGATTACGATTAGAAAAAGAAGAGCTTTGATTATGAAAGAAAGTGTTATGAGATTGGCTATAGATGCCAAATTGGTTTCAAACAGAAGATTCTGTCAATGGTTGTCGGCAGTAAGTGAAAAGCATTGCGACAAAATGAGCATTGAGACCATTTTATTTAGTTCCTCCTCTATGAAATTAATGCCATTAGTTGCAAGCTTTCAGGAGTTTGGTGTCATTTTTAATCAAGTTTTTCACACCAATAAAAAGATGAAAACAGCATTGCTAGCCGAAATACAACCGGATATTTTATTTGCTGACAACAAAAATAGCATCTTACTTGAAGCCGCATTTAAGTCCTCAGTTGCGGCTTGTACTATCGAGAATGACGATTTAAAACCTAAATTTAATAGAATGCATTTAGTTTTTGATGCAGATGCGGTGCTATTTTCAGATGAAGCTGAACAAGTAAACTTAAAGTATGGTTTTGAAAAATTTGATGAACACGAATGGGATAAACGAGAACAGTTGTTACCTTCAGGTCCTTTATTTTCATTTATTAAAAAAATAAATATTATGCAAAAGCACAATATAGATGTGCAGTGGTCATTGCTGACAGCACGAAGTGGCAGAGCGTTATTTCGAGCAATCAAAACTATCGAGCATTGGCAGTTAGAGCCTGCTCATATGTTTTTTATGTCGGGAGGCGATAAAAGCACGGTATTAAAATCACTGGATGCACACATATTTTTTGACGATAAACATGAGCATTGCCAGGCGGCAAAACCTTATGCAATTGCGGTACATGTACCCATGGGGTTAAATATTAATGTCTCTAAATGAATTATTGCCAAATATGATAATTCAAGGTGAAATATCAATTGATCATTAATACCGATTAAAAAATGGCTTAGATAGATAAGCTTACTTTAATTACAATATCCCATTGACATGACATTTTTAATGACGATTTTCAGTTGTATTAGTGTGATTACAAAATTAATAAAGAAGCTAAAAATTATTTGACACATTAAATCACTATAATTAGAATTAGCGTGTCATTTTTAGGGCTGTTAAATAATATTTAATAGATTCCGCATTGATAGGTAACTTATACCTACGTAGTCTCTCGCAGCAAAATGCTGGTTGGTAAAATAAGTACACATTGAATACAAACATATTTTTTACTCATGTTTTCAATGATTAAACGAGAGAAAAATTGAAAACACATTTGAGATAATAAATATGTCTAATTTCCCTATCACGTCTAGTAATGACCTAAGTTTATTCGCAAAGAATTTATTAAAAAAAGTTAAATTTCAAGAAAAAGGAAAAAGCGCGATAAAGTCGCACAACACCTTTTTGTCAGCAATTGCCGAATCTATTCCTAATTATAGTTTTAATATTCATAGCTTAAAGTCTTACTTGCAAAGCCAAGAAAACATGAGCGATCTTAAACTGCGCTCTCAACATCATTTGCTAGGTATGATAAAAGCAGAACTAAAAATTAAAATAGAAAACCATCCTGCCGATATAGCTGATGCCGTATATTTAACCACAACAAAAGGAAAAGGTATTGAACTAGACGATATTTTTGACGGTACAGTTGGGGACTACCCTATTGTTAATTGCTCCAATATAAAAATTAATTCAACTATTGATTTTCAATTTCTTAAATTAGCTATCCATCCAGTATTTATCAATGAAGCATATCAAGAGTTAGACGGTGATCTGCCTCAGGATTATATAACCTTGGAAAACAGGTGTTTATCGGAAGCGTATAAAATACTAATAGGTCGAGCGCTATTTGACTTCTATGTCAAGCTAGGAAACTCTTTTGTAGAAATGTTTAACAATGGAAAAATCGACAAACTTAGCGGCGAAAGATGGAATGTACTGGTTCAAGAAACTCTTAATAGCTTTACCTTGCTTGATATCTCCCAATACCGCCAAACCAGCTCCGATAAATCAACTTACTGATTCTGAATATTATTAAACATAGAGCCTTCGCTTAGTGTAGGTTTCTTGAATTTTATTGTGACACCACCAACAACAACTAGTTCTCGATGTTGTTGGTGACTACAAGGTTACTGTTATGAAAAAATCGGTCTACAGTCTTTTTCTTCAATTAAGCAGCTAAAAACTAAGATGCGGAGTGATTCTTTCGATGCTGAAAATTTGAGTTATGGCATTGGTGGTAACACTTTTAGAATCTTTACAGGCTACAAAAACTTCCAGCAAAACTTTTAGACGCTGGGCAAAAGCAACAACATTAGACATATTCAAAACTCCACCTTCACTTGCTAGTCAAGATGACTTTAATCTGTGGCAGGAAAATCTAGCTAACAAACTTCGACCTCATTTACTTTATATCTATAAATTTATATACTATTAAAAAATAAAAAAGCCAACTTTCCACTTTATTTCAGTGCATTACATTGCTATCTGTAATGCGCTTAAAGTCAAAATGTTTGATACAAAAGAGCTTAAAGTCAGAAATTTTGAGAATTTAGCTATTCTTAATGACATAAATTTTTCTAAGTCTTTGATTTACAGTATACGCCAAAGTCATTTAGTATGAAAAACCACATGAGCCCTGCCACTTAGATCGAGATTTTACGGCGCAATGAGATTTTTATTTGCCCTTGTGATGTCTGCGACTTAGATCGGGATCTTACGGCGCCATGAGCTTTTTCAATACCCTTATACCAATAACTTTGCGCTACTTGGGATAACTACAGTTGAATTGAGTCCGGTTTTTAGAGTTTACTCTGTATGCTTTAGTTGCAGATAAATGCTTTGATTTACTACGTAGGTATATAATTATTATTCTGACATTCTCATTGGTGTAATTTGTAAACTCGAATACCTATACTTAATAATTATCGCTTACTCTAAATTGATGAAAAATATGTGATTATCATTAATTGGTTAACATTAGCCAAGCTAACTCAAATGAATAAACGCTCGTTAATTAGGCGTCGCTACGTGAAATCTGAGCCTATGGCTAAGGTAATGGCCTATATAATTTAAACTGATGCGCATAAATTTACCGTTAATGACTTAACACTACTGATTTTCTATAGTTAGTTTTCAGGTACAGCAAAACTGTTAATTACACTAAACAGAAAATTTGTTAGCTAATTTTTCAAGTTATATCAATTGTATGCATTACTAATGTGAAAGTCTAAAAGAACTACAATTTTTACTTTGAAATTAATGTTTAAAATTATCATACCAAATGCATTACACAAGCATTTAGCCTCAATAATTAATGGGTAATATTACAATTTTTTGTGTGGGTCTTAGCTATGAACTATTAAATCCGTTTTCGCTATATAACTCTGATATTATTCGATTTTTATTGCTATGCGGGGTCTTATAGGCTTTGTTAATAGTGATAATAAACACTAAAAATTATTTATTTTTGTTTAATATATGGATAGAAAATGCACTGAGTAATGTGGTATCCGTCAATAGACTACAAGTTGATAGAAGAACCTTAAACCTTGAAATCAGAGAAAAACTAAAAACATCAAGCGCTCAAGTTTACATACACGCAAGGATTACCAAATGTACTGCTGTTTTAAGTGCAAAATATGTAACAGTGTTATTCGTCTAAATTATGGGGGTATAAACGTGTTCGCCCCCTAACCCATTTCTGGACACAAATAAGTCAGTGAATTTACTAATTTAGTACTTCGCGGATTAATAGAGGTATTGCAAAACTGCTAGTCGAATGGCCAAAATCGGTCATCTACTACACATCGCGTCTAAAGATCGGAAGAGCGGCACCTGATGGAAAGTTAAGTGACTTAGTTAATCTGGCCACTTCGTTGTTTGTTGTTCATTTTAGTCTTCCTACTTTATTTTTAGCCTCACTCATCACAGCTTGAAAATCAATTTCTTCAATCAATTTTCCTGAATACAGTAATTGAATATATATCTCTTCTTCACTAAGCCCTGTTCTAAGCCAAAATGATATTTTCTTGGCATCAAACTCTACCTCCGGTAAGTTCTTCCTCCTTGCTGAAGCTTCAATGGCCTCTTTAAGCGGATCTTGCCCTACTTTTATAGGTTTAGCTGTTACAAAGGGATTACTGGAAATTGGTGTATCGGTACCTTTAATTGGTTATACAGCAGCTGTACTAGCCTTTTTGGGACTAGACTGTTTTTTAGTCCCCTTCCCATAGGAGCTAAACTCCTTAGTTAAAAAAGCAATGTCACTTCGCCACTCATCGATAGCTTGATCTAAATCTATCTTGCTAGACATATTCCGCTTTTCTGATGTTTTCAAAAAACTATTCAAAACATTCTTAAGCTTAGTGAACCTAAGCTTACTACTAGCTTTTCCCCACTCTCGGGCATATTTAATATTATCGACATCACGTAGATCATCATGTAAAAGTAGATCACTTAAAATCTCGCGTCTTACCTGTTGCTTCACACCTTTAGTTTTACCAACGTGATAGCCACTAGTTGAAAGCAACCCTTCAGTCTCCCAATCGATAGCGCCTAGTTTGGATAGCTTTGCTGCTCGATTGGCTTGAGAAATGCCCTTTTTACACTCAAACTCTGCTTTAAAGAGGCTATAAAGAAACTCTAAGAACTCAATACGAGATACACTTCCCTGCTCAAGTTGAATGGGCTCAGCTATCTTATCTGATCTGAACTCTAATGAGATATCCCCTTTGCTTTCTTGTCCAACAACAAAGACCCTTCCGACTCGTTTTTTTACCTGCCTTATGTACGTAGTAACTTGCTTGGTAGAAGAACTACCATATACAAAAGCAGCTAACACTGGAGGATTAATATCATAACTGTCACCATCATGCAGAGTCGGCCGTTTCGTGCTTTTCTTGTGATTATCTAGAAAAACTTTATCTTCACCGAATGATAGATCCCGCTCCCTAAAACCTTTTTGAATAACCGATATATCAAAAGACATGCCTAGTTTTGCTACAGTAACCTTCGAAGTGACTCTGCTTGTTTTAAATGTACGAGGGGCACCTTTAAAGAGGCAATGCCCAGCAATATACCTGTTTCCACCACTTTCAAAATATCGGTCAACTAGAACTGAACGAGACTGAGCTCGTTTACCATTAGACTTATAAGAAAACTTAAGCTCTATAGGTTCGCCAGCCCAAATAGTTTTGCCCGAATCAGAAAAAGGGATGGTAACCTTAGGTGTAGAAGCACGTCTTGGAGCCTGAGCGACAGAAACCTCATTAGTACGTTCGCTTCTATCAGGTGCTTCCCTTTTAGATGGCTTCTCAGCTTCTTTATCTCTAAAAAAGAAAAACCATATTGCGGCAATGGCTAAGCCCCACAGTATCAAACTATCCATACCAACCTCAAAATTAGCTCAGCCAAACAAAGTAACATGGGTAAACGATCAGCTTCTAACTAAAAAAACAATTATCAAACACGGAGTATAATTATCCTTTTCAGCCCTTAATATGAGCTTAATTATCATTAATGATTAAACAATATGAGTAATTTTAGACGGGCACTTTGATACTAATCACATATTTAGTATCAAGGTGGAATAAAATGGTCTTTACAAGACAACTAATAAATATGGGGTGCAGTTATGGGACTCTCAACAACTAGCTTTCCTAACTCTATATCGAATGGTAATACCCGTATTAAAGTACCATTATCAAACTTAAATACAGGTAGTGGCTCATTAAACTGACTTGTTTTTGGATAGATCAACCAAATTTCAGAATCTGACTGAGACTTTTGATAGGTTTGATTATAGGCAAGCATTTGATAGATGTCGGCTTCCTTAATACTGTAGTGGTACGGTTAATTTGGCCACCTAATTAGAGGTGTTATTATTCACCTCATCAAACTTAGGTGACCTTATGACAAAAAGAAATAGACCCAATTTTACTCCCGAATTCAGACTTGAATGTGCTCAACTAGTCGTAGATAAAGGCTACTCAGTTCTTGAAGCATCACAAGCAATGAATGTGGGTAAATCATCCCTCGATAAATGGGTTCGTCAGTTAAAAGGCGAGCATAATGGCATTTAGACCACTAGATCCGACGTCGTGTACGTATGTGCAACTGGCGTCAGTGGCGAAAACCAGGAATACAGCAAGCACTGAGTAATGAGTATCTGAAGAAAGCAGGATTATATTCACTAAGAGATGGATGGATCGCAGTTCATTATCCTAACCAGAAAGCTAATTAGGTGTTCTAAATGAACCGCCCTGTGCGGAGCCGCATGCAGGGTGGTGTGGGGGCTGGAGGCTAGATACCTCCGGCTACCCGATTATACAGCTATAAATCACTTAGCTGTTTGGTTGCCAGCGCATTGATTGTAATAGATTTTGTGATTCTTACCATTTTCAATATGTACTGTAATTTCTATTTTGGTAAGGCAGCCCCATCCTCTATATGACACATTATAGCCATTGGCATAATTTGTACTTTTTCTATTAGGCTTCAACATTGAGGGGTGATTGAAAAAGTAATTTACTTCAGTAATCTTCTCTTTAAGTAATATTGGTACCTGAAGAAAAATTGAAAAATCATAAATCTGCCTCCCATCCCCATCCTTAATGCCTTCAAGTTCAACAGAATTACTTTGTGCAACAATTGCTGTAGGTGATGATGCTATTTCAAGCTCTCTAATAATATCTCTTTGATTGTCAATTTTTAGCTGTAAAGATTCCTCTAGCTCTGTAAGGTTTTTAACCTGAAGTTCTTTATCTTTTATTTCATTGTAAGAGAATCCTAACGAACTCAAAATTATAATAAACCCGAAAAGAGAGAGACCAGCACTGAGAATGGAAGACTTTTGTATTTTTAAATATTCTATATTTTCCATGCTACTCACTCCCTGCTTCTGTCATCGGCATGAGACGCTTCAAAGCCTCGTTCCACATAAATAATAAGCGACCAGCTGTATACGTTATCGTACCGGATGATCCGAAAAGCAATGAAAGCTCGGCCGATCCAGCCTCACCTTTAATAAGAAGTGAAACCCCGCTAGCCAAGAGCATAATTAGAGAGATGATTGTTATCCCTAAATAAACCATTCTTTCGAAACGAAATAGATTGGTTAGTCTTTCCACCACATCCATTCGTTTATCTATACTATCGCCCATTGACTATTTCCTCGGAGCTTAATTTGTATAACGCAAAGCTAACGGGCAATAACACTGCGGTAAAGTGCGAAGCACCGCAGTGTTATTGTCCCAGTGACCGAAGGGAACGAGTTAAGCGCCTTGTTATGCCTTGACACTATTCTGAATACTTCCTAATCACAGACACTTTGCCATCCTCGATTTCCAATACTTCCATCGTATCGTAGCTTTGATTGACGACTTCTTTGGTTTGAGGGTGAATACCGCTACTTTGGGTGAAATATTTGATGACCACTACATTATACGCAGGAACGATTTCGTTGAGCTTGGCAGAATACTGAGTATGAGCGCCAAGGTAATATTGCATGCCATTGCGCATATCTTGTTTGCCAGTTGGAATGCGCGAATCGTCGTTTGCATAGGGTAGGTGTTGATGGCCAACATCTTCTTTTAGAAACGACAAATAGTATTCGATATCATTTTGTGTTGCATCTGGAGCCTGAGTTGCTTTCCAAGCGGCAAAATATGATTCTCCAAATTCTGTAAGATCAAATTCCTCTGCGACTACGGGCAGACAAATAAAAAGAAAAGATATAAGTGCAATCGCTTTTTTCAAAATAACCTCCTTTGTTCAATAGGGCATAACAGCTTATTCAATAGCAGCACAATAATGTTCCAGGCTGCTCAATTCAAACTTCAAAGGTACCATCGCTAAGCCATTGTTGTAAATGGAATATTTTCGCGAATACGTAAGTAATGCTCAAAATACTGCCGAAAAAAGAATGCGTCTTTGTTTACGAGGTCTATACAACACTTTAAAAAATTTCGCAGTAGATTGATATGTATGGGTTTTCTCGAATGTTACAAAATTATCGATGCGTAAAAAGCTCATTTTACGCATCCTTTGGCGCCAGAATTATCTCAATTTGGAGAAAATCAGTTATACCTGTATAGGCAACCAGTCATTTGGACGACAAGTAAGGTGGTCATAATCGATTAGAAAAAGTAAGGTTATGCTGATTATCCCATTGCTAGCACCAACTCATTTTGGGGCATAAGTGAGTCAGCGCAGGCTGACTCAAAGATGGACAGAAACGCTTTACGAAGTTCTGAAAGCTTCCTTATTTCAGATAACCTCAGCTATAACAAAGTACGAGTCTCACCTACAAGCTAGTGGCCAGTTTAAGCAATCCACTATAGATTTGACAGCTAACTGACAGACGAATTAGATAAATGTATTTATTGATTGTTATTTGACTGCAACAGCAGTCAAATAAATTAAGCTCGCCTATTGACTGGTGGAAGGCTCATATTGTAGTGGCTAATGAATATTGGTCACTAGATTAAATTTTTAATCTTGTTTCTAGCCATTAAATATCTATCTTATTTAGAAATAGCAACATGTTAAGTTAAAGCTAGAAATAAGTTAATGACAATAGTTAAGTGTCTATACGCTGGCAGGCGAAATCCTTGCTTCGCTTGCCCTGTCCTTATTGGTTCATGTTTACAAATGCTTCACCAGTAAAGGTTTTAATATAGACTCTTTAGTTGTGGGAAGTTCACACATGCCTCTATTTCAAGTTTTATACCAACGATTAAAATCGGGGTTTGTAATTACTATTGGCGGATGTAATAACTGTAAATCAGATTCAGCACCGTATTCTTAAAATCAAACTTATCAAGCTATTTTTTTGTGCCTGGTAGTTTATCAAAAAGCTAGTCGAGTTTATCTCTATCAGATACAAAAGATTTAAATAAACTCACTCGTTTATTATTATCAGGCTCTTCAAGAAGCTGTTTTGCTTGTTCACTGGTAACGAGACTGTAACTAATTTTGTGTAACTGCTTATCAACACGTACTCTATAGAGAGTCAAGGATAGGCAGATACTCATGA
>NZ_JAUOQU010000049.1:0-15809 GCF_030547195.1 Shewanella sp. 6_MG-2023
GGTTTACGTTTCGCTATCCGTGAAGGTGGCCGTACTGTTGGTGCTGGTGTTGTAGCTAAAGTTATCGCTTAATAGCGATTTTAGTTAACACATAAAAAAAGGAAGCTTCGGCTTCCTTTTTTGTTTTTATTATTTTTTGTAAGATTTGCTGATGATCTCTAGTGTCATCCTTGCGAACTGACTAGAATAAGAATACAATCTATGGCCGATTTTTGACCCTGAGCTGATGCTTTTCGTGGCTTAATTCGGAAGTACTGATTGATAATGGTACACTTTATCAATTTTAAGCTCAGGTCTCTTAGTGAGTAACGGAACCAACCGATGACAACAAATACTGAAAACCAGACTAATTCTCTGGATATTGTTAAGTGGGGCATAGCAGTTATATTGATTGCCGCCGCTGTTATTGGCAACCAAGCATTTGGCGAAGCCAGTGTTGTGGTACGCGCTTTAGGCGTAATTGTTGCCTTTGTTCTTGCAGGTTTTATTGCTCTGCAAACTGTGAAAGGTAAAGAAGCTTTATCTTTTGCTCGTGAAGCTCACATTGAAGTTCGTAAAGTGGTTTGGCCTACGCGTCAAGAAGCGCTAAACACTACATTCATTGTTCTTGCTGCAACAGCTGTCGTAGCCGTTATCCTTTGGGGTTTCGACTGGGTACTTTTGCGCGTTGTTAACCTAATTACTGGCGTATAGGCATTTACATGACTGAAGCAACAGAAGCTAAAAAAAGATGGTATGTGATCCAAGCATTCTCGGGCTATGAAGGCCGTGTATGTAAAACATTGCTTGAACATATAAAAATGCACAACATGGAAGATTACTTCGCTGAGGTATTAGTACCGACAGAAGAAGTGGTTGAGATGCGTGCAGGTCAGCGTCGCAAAAGCGAACGTAAATTCTTCCCTGGCTATGTATTAGTACAGATGGAAATGAATGACGAAAGCTGGCATTTAGTTAAAAGTATTCCACGTGTTATGGGCTTTATCGGTGGTACATCTGACCGTCCAGCGCCTATTTCAGACAAAGAAGCGGATGCCATTCTTCAGCGTTTACAAGACACAGTTGAGTCACCGACTCATCGCGTTATGTATGAACCTGGTGAAGTTGTTCGTGTTAACGATGGTCCATTTGCTGATTTTAATGGCACTATCGAAGAAGTTGATTACGACAAGAACCGCGTTAAGGTTTCAGTAATGATCTTCGGTCGCTCTACTCCTGTTGAACTTGATTTCGATCAAGTTGAAAAGAGCTGATTAAATTAACTACAAATAGTATTTGTTTGCGGGTGCGAATTTTTGTATAATTCGCACCCGTAATTTTCAAGGGGAGCATATTGGCATGTAGCCGATACGCGTTTGAACCCAAACTGAGGATATGTCGACATGGCAAAGAAAATTGAAGCTTATATTAAGCTACAAGTAGCAGCCGGTGCTGCAAACCCGTCTCCACCAGTTGGACCTGCTTTAGGTCAAAAAGGTGTGAACATCATGGAATTCTGTAAAGCATTCAACGCTCGTACTGAAAAGTTCGAAAAAGGCATGCCAATTCCTGTTGTTATCACTGTATACAACGACCGTTCTTTCACGTTCGAAACTAAGACTCCTCCAGCATCTTTCTTATTATTGAAAGCTGCAGGTCTTAAGTCTGGTTCTGGCCGTCCGAACACTGAGAAAGTTGGTACTATCAAGCGTAGCGCAGTTCAAGAAATTGCTGAATCAAAAGCTACTGATATGACTGGCGCTGATATTGAAGCGATGACTCGCTCAATTGAAGGTACTGCACGTTCAATGGGTTTGGTAGTAGAGGACTAATATAATGGCAAAGCTAACTAAGCGCATGCGCGTTATCCGTGAAAAATTAGACGGAACTAAGAACTACGACATCAATGAAGCTACTGCTTTATTAAAAGAATTAGCAACTGCTAAGTTCGTAGAAAGTGTTGACGTTGCTGTTAACCTAGGTATCGATCCTCGTAAATCAGATCAAAACGTTCGTGGCGCTACAGTATTACCACATGGTACTGGCCGTGAAGTTCGTGTTGCTGTGTTTACACAGGGCGCAAACGCTGAAGCAGCTAAAGAAGCTGGTGCAGAACTTGTTGGTATGGAAGATCTTGCTGCACAAGTTAAAGCTGGCGAAATGAACTTTGACGTTGTTATCGCATCTCCAGATGCAATGCGCGTTGTTGGTATGTTAGGTCAAATCTTAGGCCCACGTGGTTTAATGCCTAACCCTAAAACTGGTACAGTAACGCCTAACGTTGCTGA
Organism: Shewanella sp. 6_MG-2023; assembly: GCF_030547195.1. Classification (NCBI taxonomy): domain Bacteria; kingdom Pseudomonadati; phylum Pseudomonadota; class Gammaproteobacteria; order Alteromonadales; family Shewanellaceae; genus Shewanella; species Shewanella sp. 6_MG-2023. The sequence continues at coordinate 2,268 of NZ_JAUOQU010000049.1, forward strand.
TGCAGTTAAAAATGCCAAAGCTGGTCAAGTTCGTTACCGTAACGACAAGAACGGTATTATCCACACTACTATCGGTAAAGTGGATTTCACACCAGTTCAGCTTAAAGAAAACTTAGAATCGCTTGTAGCGGCACTGAAAAAGGCTAAGCCTGCAGTTGCTAAAGGCGTTTACTTGAAGAAAGTTACTATCTCTACCACTATGGGTGCAGGCGTAACTATCGATCAAGGTAGCTTAGACGAAGTTAAGTAATATACAAAGCGTGCGTATTAGTCTATAATGCGCGCACTTTGTGGGTTGAGGTCTATTTTCTACGTGTGTTACTAATTTATTAGTCCGCTTATTGAATAGATTTCCGTCCAAGACCGTAGGTGTAATCTAACCATTACTTAATTTCCTACGTAGACGGTGTCAGACCCCCCAGATAGATTTTGTTCTGCTGGAAAATCTGCACCGTAAGTCGTTAAACACTTTGTGTTTAACATGGTTAATTCTAGGGAATTCCCTAGGTAGAATCCAGGAGTAAAGCCAATGGCATTAAGACTCGAAGACAAAAAAGCGATTGTTGCTGAAGTCAACGAAGCAGCCAAAGGTGCTTTATCTGCAGTTGTTGCCGATTCACGCGGTGTAACTGTAGGTGATATGACCGGTTTGCGTAAAGCAGCTCGTGAAGCTGGTGTATTTATACGTGTAGTACGTAATACATTAGTAAAACGCGCTGTAGCTGGTACTGATTTTGAGTGCCTTAGCGACACGTTTACAGGTCCTACTTTAATTGCCTTTTCTAACGAGCACCCAGGTGCTGCAGCACGTCTATTAAAAGACTTCGCTGCTACGCAAGAAAAGTTTGAAATTAAAGCAGCAGCCTTTGAAGGGGAAGTAATCCCTGCAGCAGATATTGATCGTTTAGCGAAATTACCAACTTACGACGAAGCACTAGCTCAGTTAATGATGACTCTAAAAGAAGCATCTGCTGGCAAGTTTGTTCGTACCTTGGCCGCTCTTCGCGATCAAAAAGAAGCAGCTTAATATTTTATTAGCCGCTTAATTAAATTGAATTCAGTACAATAGGAATTTTTTGTTATGTCTATCACAAAAGACCAAATCTTAGAAGCTTTCGCAGAAATGTCTGTAATGGAAGTTGTTGAACTTATCGAAGCAATGGAAGAAAAATTCGGCGTTTCTGCTGCAGCTGCAGTAGTTTCTGGTGGTGGTGATGCTGCCGCTGCTGTTGAGCAAACAGAATTTGACGTTGTTATGACATCTTTCGGTGCTAACAAAGTTGCTGTTATTAAAGCACTTCGTGGCGCTACAGGTCTTGGCCTGAAAGAAGCTAAAGCGATGGCTGAATCTGCACCAGTTGCAGTTAAAGAAGCTATCTCTAAAGAAGAAGCTGAAGCACTTCAAGCAGACCTAGTTGCTGCTGGCGCTGAAGTAGAAGTTAAGTAAGTTATACTTTAACTTACCACCTCCCGAGTAATCGGGCGGAGGCTGGCGGTTTTTTAACCGTCGGCCTTTTTTGCGCTATATGCGCAGGCGATTTTTTATTCACCGTTTGTCGCCAGTTTTAGCAGTTCCTAGCAGAGATTACTGGTTAGGTTCTTGCCATTAACGGTGATGGGCAAACGTGCTGATTTAATCTTTTGTATTATTTCAGTCTTGGTCACATCTCGTAAGTAGAGGAAACCCATGGTTTACTCCTATTCTGAAAAGAAGCGTATTCGTAAAGACTTTGGCAAACGCCCAAAAGTTTTGGATATTCCGTACCTATTGTCTATTCAATTAGACTCTTTTAAGAAGTTCACCGATCAAGATCCTACGGGTGAACGTGGCTTCGAAGCCGCATTCCGTAGCGTTTTTCCCATCAAGAGCTTTTCTGGCAACTCTGAACTGCAATACGTCAGTTATAAGTTAGGCGAGCCAGTTTTTGATGTGAAAGAGTGTCAGATCCGCGGTGTTACATATTCAGCTCCATTACGCGTTAAATTGCGTATGGTGTTATATGACCGTGAAGCTGCACCAGGCACAGTTAAAGACATTAAAGAACAAGAAGTCTACATGGGTGATATCCCATTAATGACTGATAACGGTACTTTTGTTATCAATGGTACTGAGCGTGTTATCGTGTCTCAGTTACACCGCTCACCAGGTGTATTCTTTGATCATGACCGTGGTAAAACCCACTCTTCAGGTAAAGTGTTATATAACGCACGTATTATTCCTTACCGTGGTTCATGGCTTGACTTTGAATTTGATCCAAAAGATGCCTTATTTGTACGTATTGACCGTCGTCGTAAATTACCTGCGACTATCATGCTACGTGCACTTGAGTTTTCTACTCAAGAAATCTTAGACTTATTCTTTGAACGTACTCAGTTCAAAATTAAGAAAGATTCTCTTGTTATGGCACTTGTACCAGACCGTTTACGTGGTGAAACTGCAAGTTACGATATTAAAGATTCAGAAGGCAATGTTCTTGTTGAAACTGGTCGTCGTATTACTGCTCGTCACATTAAACAACTTGAAAAAACTGCCACTACAGAACTTGAAGTACCTGTAGATTACATTGTTGGTAAGTTTGCTGCTCAAGATTATATCGATCAAGATACTGGTGAAGTACTTGTTAGCGCAAATGCTGAAATCACCCTTGAAGACCTTGCTAAACTTTCTTTAGCAGGCATTAAAGAAGTTGATACTTTGTTTATCAACGATCTTGATCATGGTGCTTATATTTCTGACACATTACGTATCGATTCTACAACTAACCGCTTAGAAGCATTAGTTGAAATCTACCGCATGATGCGTCCAGGTGAGCCACCAACCAAAGATGCTGCTGAAAGCTTATTCCAGAACTTGTTCTTCAGTGAAGAACGTTATGACTTATCTAAAGTAGGTCGTATGAAGTTCAACCGTCGTCTTGAGATTGCTGAAGACGAAGGCGCTGGCGTATTGTCTAAAGAAGACATCGTACACGTTATGAAGAAAATCATCGAAATCCGTAATGGTGACGATGAAGTCGATGATATCGACCATCTTGGTAACCGTCGTATTCGTAGCGTTGGCGAAATGGCTGAAAACCAATTCCGTGTTGGTCTAGTTCGTGTTGAGCGTGCTGTTCGTGAACGTCTATCATTAGGCGACTTGAACGAGTTGATGCCACAAGATCTTATCAATGCGAAGCCTATTTCGGCAGCAGTGAAAGAATTCTTTGGTTCTTCACAGCTGTCTCAATTCATGGATCAAAACAACCCGCTTTCAGAAGTAACGCATAAGCGTCGTATTTCTGCTTTAGGCCCAGGTGGTTTGACTCGTGAACGTGCAGGCTTCGAAGTACGTGACGTACATCCGACTCACTATGGTCGTCTATGTCCGATTGAAACGCCAGAGGGACCAAACATTGGTCTAATTAACTCTTTAGCAAGTTTCGCACGTACTAACTCATACGGCTTCCTAGAAACGCCTTATCGTAAGGTTGTTGATAGTGTAATTACTGATGAAGTTGAATACTTGTCAGCAATTGAAGAAGGTCGTTATGTTATTGCACAGGCAAACATTGAAGTAGATGGTTCTAGCCGAATCATTGAAGAGCAAGTTGCTTGTCGTCATAAAGGTGAATCTACCTTTATGCGTGCTGCTGACATTCAATATATGGATGTATCACCACAACAGATTATTTCTGTTGCGGCATCACTAATTCCGTTCCTAGAACACGATGATGCTAACCGTGCATTGATGGGTGCGAACATGCAACGTCAAGCGGTTCCTACTTTACGTGCTGATAAGCCGTTAGTCGGTACAGGTATTGAGCGCACTTTAGCGGTCGATTCTGGTGTTGTTGTTGCTGCGAAACGTGGCGGTGTTGTTGATTACGTTGATGCTAGCCGTATCGTTATCAAAGTTAATGAAGCAGAGTTAACACCGGGTGAAGCTGGTATTGATATCTACAACTTAACTAAGTATACCCGTTCAAACCAAAACACCTGTATTAACCAACGTCCTTGTTGTTCTGTTGGTGATCCAATTGTACGTGGTGATGTATTAGCTGACGGTCCATCAACCGATTTAGGTGATTTGGCTCTTGGTCAAAACATGCGTATCGCGTTCATGCCGTGGAATGGTTATAACTTCGAAGATTCTATCTTAATTTCTGAGCGCGTAGCGCAAGAAGATCGTTTTACTACTATTCATATCCAAGAGCTTTCATGTATTGCTCGTGATACGAAACTAGGTAGCGAAGAAATCACAGCTGATATTCCAAACGTAGGTGAGTCTGCTTTATCTAAACTAGATGAATCAGGTATCGTTTACATTGGTGCTGAAGTGAAAGGCGGCGACATTCTAGTTGGTAAAGTGACACCTAAAGGTGAAACTCAGCTGACGCCAGAAGAGAAGCTATTGCGTGCAATTTTCGGTGAGAAAGCTTCAGATGTTAAGGACAGCTCTTTACGTGTACCTAACTCTGTTAAAGGCACCATCATCGACGTTCAAGTATTCACTCGTGACGGTATCGAGAAAGATAAACGTGCGCTTGAAATTGAAGAGATGCATGTTAGCCAAGCTCGCAAAGATTTAGGCGAAGAGTTCCAGATCCTTGAAGAAGGTGTGTTGAGCCGTGCGCGTAACTTATTACTATCTACCGGTTTCTCAGAAGCTAAATTAGCAGAGCTACCGCGTAAAGATGTATTAATTCAAGTTATCGATGACGAAGCTAAACAAACTGAACTTGAGCAATTAGCTGAGCAACATGAAGAGCTAAAAGCAGACTTCGATAAGAAGTTTGAAGTTAAGCGTCGTAAGATCACCCAAGGTGATGACTTAGCACCTGGTGTACTGAAAATTGTTAAGGTTTACCTAGCAGTTAAACGTACTATCCAACCTGGTGATAAGATGGCGGGTCGTCACGGTAACAAGGGTGTAATCTCTAAGATTTGTCCTATCGAAGACATGCCTTACGATGAAACTGGTGATCCAGTTGATATCGTACTTAACCCATTGGGCGTACCATCGCGTATGAACATTGGTCAGGTACTAGAAGTCCACTTAGGTGCTGCAGCTAAAGGTATCGGTAATCGTATTACTGCTATGCTTGAAGAGCAACGCGAACTGGCAGAGCTACGTAGCTACATTCAGCAGGTTTATGACTTAGGTGATGACGTTCTTCAGAAAGTCGACATCAGTACATTTAGCGACCATGAAGTAGTGCGCTTAGCTAAGAACCTGAGAGGCGGCATACCAATTGCTACGCCAGCTTTCGATGGTGCTAAAGAGAAAGAGATCAAGCAAATGCTTGAACTTGCAGGCTTACCTTCATCTGGCCAGTTAACATTATGTGACGGCCGTACCGGTAACGAATTTGAGCGTAAAGTAACTGTTGGTTACATGTACATGCTTAAATTGAACCATTTAGTTGATGACAAGATGCACGCCCGTTCAACCGGTTCGTACAGCTTAGTTACACAACAACCATTGGGCGGTAAAGCTCAATTCGGTGGTCAGCGTTTCGGTGAGATGGAAGTATGGGCACTAGAAGCATACGGTGCTGCATATACTCTTCAGGAAATGCTAACGGTTAAATCAGATGACGTTAACGGTCGTACTCAGATGTATAAAAACATCGTCGACGGTAACCATCAGATGCACCCAGGCATGCCTGAGTCTTTCAACGTATTGTTGAAGGAAATTCGTTCACTTGGTATTAATATCGAGTTGGATCAAGAGTAAGCATCGCTCTTAAGCAATGTTTGGTAACCAAGGATGCTTTGCAATAGCAAGGCATCTGGTTTAACTCCTTCAGGAGAGAAACGTGAAAGACTTATTAAAGTTTCTTAAACAGCAAAGCAAGACTGAAGAATTTAACGGAATCAAAATTGGTTTGGCTTCGCCAGATCTAATCCGTTCTTGGTCTTTTGGTGAAGTTAAAAAACCAGAAACCATTAACTACCGTACCTTTAAACCTGAACGTGAAGGTTTATTCTGTGCGCGTATTTTCGGTCCTGTGAAAGATTACGAATGTTTGTGTGGTAAATACAAGCGTTTGAAGCACCGTGGTGTTATTTGTGAGAAGTGTGGCGTTGAAGTTACACAGACTAAAGTGCGTCGTGAGCGCATGGGTCATATTGATCTTGCAAGCCCAGTTGCCCACATTTGGTTCTTGAAATCACTTCCGTCTCGTATCGGCTTAATGCTTGATATGACACTTCGTGACATCGAACGTGTACTTTACTTCGAATCATTTGTTGTGATCGAGCCTGGCATGACCAGTCTTGAACGTGGCCAAATGCTTACTGAAGAAACGTATCTTGATGCACTTGAAGAATACGGTGACGAGTTCGAAGCTAAAATGGGTGCTGAAGCAGTCTTAGACTTGCTACGTGCAATTGATTTAGAAGAACAGATCGAACAAATGCGTGAAGAGTTGCCTTCAATCAACTCTGAAACCCGTCGTAAAAAGGTCACTAAACGCCTTAAACTGATGGAAGCATTCTTCACTTCAGGTAACAAGCCTGAGTGGATGATCTTAAAAGTTCTACCGGTTCTACCACCTGATTTACGTCCTCTAGTACCACTAGATGGCGGACGTTTTGCTACGTCTGATTTGAACGACCTTTACCGTCGTGTAATCAACCGTAACAACCGTCTAAAACGTCTATTAGACTTAGCTGCGCCAGACATTATCGTACGTAACGAAAAGCGTATGTTACAAGAGTCTGTTGATGCGCTATTAGATAATGGTCGTCGTGGTCGTGCTATTACAGGTTCTAACAAGCGTCCGCTAAAATCTTTGGCCGATATGATCAAAGGTAAGCAAGGTCGTTTCCGTCAGAACTTACTTGGTAAGCGTGTTGACTACTCAGGCCGTTCGGTAATTACCGTAGGTCCTACTTTACGTCTGCACCAGTGTGGTCTTCCTAAGAAGATGGCACTTGAGCTATTCAAACCATTCATTTATGGCAAGCTAGAAGGTCGTGGTTTAGCTACTACGATTAAAGCTGCTAAGAAAATGGTTGAACGCGAACAGCCAGAAGTATGGGATGTTTTAGACGAAGTAATTCGTGAACATCCAGTTATGCTTAACCGTGCACCAACACTTCATAGACTTGGTATCCAGGCATTTGAGCCGGTACTAATTGAAGGTAAAGCTATTCAATTGCACCCATTAGTATGTGCGGCATATAACGCCGACTTCGATGGTGACCAAATGGCTGTGCACGTACCGTTAACGCTTGAAGCTCAATTAGAAGCTCGCTCGTTAATGATGTCGACAAACAACATCCTTTCTCCAGCAAATGGTGAGCCAGTAATCACGCCTTCTCAAGACGTGGTACTTGGTCTTTACTATACCAGCCGTGAATGTGTTAACGGCCGTGGTGAAGGTATGACATTTATGTCTGTTGATGAAGTTGAAAAAGCGTACGCAACAGGTGCTGCAGAATTGCATGCACGCGTTAAAGTACGTATTACAGAGACTTCAACTGACGACAATGGTGAAAAGACTCAAAGCCGTCGTATTGTAGATACTACAGTGGGCCGTGCATTGTTATCGCAGATCTTGCCTAAAGGCTTACCCTATGAACTGGTTAACCAGAACATGGGTAAAAAGCAAATCTCGAAACTATTGAACACTTGTTACCGTGCGCTAGGCCTAAAAGATACTGTTATCTTTGCTGACCAATTAATGTATACCGGTTTCCGTTATGCAACTATCTCTGGTGCCTCTGTTGGTATCAACGATATGGTTATCCCAGATGAGAAGTACACTTTAGTTGAAGAAGCTGAACGTGAAGTGCTTGAAATTCAAGAGCAGTTCCAATCAGGTCTGGTTACCGCTGGTGAGCGTTACAACAAAGTTATCGATATTTGGGCAAGTACCAACGATAAAATCTCTAAAGCGATGATGGACAACTTGAAGAAAGAAGTTGTTATCAATCGTGATGGCGAAGAAGAAGAGCAAGATTCGTTTAACAGCATCTATATGATGGCTGACTCGGGCGCTCGTGGTAGTGCTGCTCAGATCCGTCAGTTAGCGGGTATGCGTGGTCTGATGGCTAAGCCAGATGGCTCAATCATCGAAACCCCAATTACTGCGAACTTCCGTGAAGGTCTAAACGTACTTCAGTACTTCATCTCTACTCACGGTGCGCGTAAAGGTCTTGCCGATACCGCATTGAAAACAGCTAACTCGGGTTACCTAACTCGACGTCTTGTTGACGTTGCACAAGATCTAGTTGTTATTGAAGATGATTGTGGCACTGAAGCTGGCTTAACCATGAAGCCGTTGATTGAAGGTGGTGATGTTAAAGAGCCTCTTCGTGAACGTGTTCTTGGTCGTGTTGTTGCTATTGACGTACTTGAGCCTGGTACTGAAAAAGTACTTGCTCCACGCAATACGCTACTTGACGAAGCATGGTGTGATCTTCTTGAAGAGCACAGCGTTGATGAAGTTATCGTACGTTCTGTAATTTCATGTGAAACAGACTTTGGTGTTTGTGCCGCATGTTACGGTCGTGACTTAGCTCGTGGTCATATCATTAACCACGGTGAAGCTATCGGTGTTGTTGCTGCTCAATCAATCGGTGAGCCAGGTACACAGCTTACGATGCGTACCTTCCACATTGGTGGTGCAGCATCTCGTGACTCTGCTGAAAACAATGTTCAAGTTAAGAACTCAGGTACACTGAAGCTTCATAATGCGAAATACGTTAAGAGCATCGACAACAAGTTAGTTATTGTTTCTCGTTCATCTGAACTTGCAATCATTGACGAACTTGGTCGTGAAAAAGAGCGTTACAGAGTACCTTACGGTACTGTTTTAGAAGTGTTGGAAGACAGTGAAGTGGCAGCAGGCGCAATTATTGCGAACTGGGATCCACATACTCACCCAATTATTTCTGAAGTAGCCGGTTCAGTTAAATTCGTAGACATGATTGAAGGCGTTACTATGACGCGTCAAACAGATGACCTAACTGGTCTGTCTTCGATTGTGGTACTTGACCCAAGTGCTCGTAGCACAGCTGGTAAAGAAATGCGTCCTGCTATCCGTCTAATCGACGCTGATGGCAACGATCTTATGATCCCGGGTACCGATGTACCTGCGCAGTATTTCTTACCTGGTAACGCGATTGTAGCGAAAGACGATAATGCACAAATTAACGTTGGTGATGCTTTAGCACGTATTCCTCAGGAATCGTCTAAAACTCGCGATATTACCGGTGGTCTACCACGTGTTGCTGACTTGTTCGAAGCTCGTAAACCAAAAGAGCCTGCTATCCTTGCTGAAATCTCGGGTACTATCTCATTCGGTAAAGAAACCAAAGGTAAAGTACGTCTAGTCATCAGCCCTGCTGATGGTAGTGATCATTATGAAGAAATGATCCCTAAATGGCGTAACCTGAACGTGTTCGAAGGTGAAAAAGTTGAACGTGGTGAAGTTATTGCTGATGGCCCAGAAGCTGCGCATGACATCCTACGTTTACGTGGCATCCATCATGTTGCTAACTATATTGTTGATGAAGTTCAAGACGTTTACCGCCTACAGGGCGTTAAAATCAATGATAAGCACATTGAGGTGATTATTCGCCAAATGCTACGTAAGTGCTTAATTACTGACGCTGGTGATACCGAATTCTTAGTCGGTGAACAAGCTGAAGTTGCCCGCGTTAAGATCGCTAACCGCGAACTTGAAGCACAAGGCAAAACACCTGCGAAGTTTGAGCGTGAATTATTAGGTATTACCAAAGCATCTTTGGCTACTGAATCATTCATCTCAGCTGCATCGTTCCAGGAAACAACTCGCGTACTAACCGAAGCTGCTGTTGGCGGTAAGAGCGATCCATTACGTGGTCTGAAAGAAAACGTAATTGTTGGTCGTCTAATCCCAGCTGGTACCGGTTATGCATATCACACAGCTCGTAATGAAGCTCGTGCGAATGTCAAATCAGACAATGCAGAAGCGCCAGTGATCACTGCAAGTGAAGCAGAGAAGAACTTAGCTGACTTACTTAACTTAGCCGGAAGTGCTGATTAAAGTAAATGGTATGTTAAAAAAGGCGCCTTTGGCGCCTTTTTTATTGGAAATTGCATGAAAAGTTGTCTATTTCTTGACAGTTGGCCATTACCTTTCTAAACTTTCGCGTCCCATCATAGTGGGATATAGATTTTTCACACAAAATTGTTGAGATATTTCAACTGAACGGAGCTATTCATGGCAACTGTAAACCAGTTGGTACGTAAGCCTCGCTCGCCAAAAGTCGAAAAGACTAACGTGCCAGCGTTGAATGCGTGTCCACAAAAACGTGGAGTTTGTACTCGTGTGTACACAACTACTCCTAAAAAACCTAACTCTGCACTACGTAAAGTAGCACGTGTTCGCTTAACTAACGGTTTCGAAGTTACTTCGTACATCGGTGGTGAAGGTCACAACTTGCAGGAACATAGTGTAATTCTAATCCGTGGTGGTCGTGTTAAAGATCTACCTGGTGTGCGTTACCACACTATTCGCGGTGCATTAGATTGTGCTGGCGTAAGTGCTCGTCGCAACGGCCGTTCTAAGTACGGTGCTAAGCGTCCTAAGTCGTAACTTGTCCGTTTAAGTAAGGCCAAGCTAGTTAAAAAAATTCCAGTTTTGGAAGTACCTGAAGCATACGGAGAATTGTTATGCCAAGACGTCGCGTTGTAGGACAACGTAAAATCCTACCAGATCCAAAGTTCAAAAGTGAGTTGTTGGCTAAGTTCATCAACGTCATTATGGTTGACGGTAAAAAGTCAACTGCTGAAAAAATTATCTACCAAGCATTAGATGTTGTCGCTGAAAAGAAAAGCGAAGAGCATTTAAGCATCCTTGAAGCTGCTCTTGATAATGTTCGTCCATCAGTCGAAGTTAAATCTCGTCGCGTTGGTGGTTCAACTTATCAAGTACCATGTGAAGTTCGTCCAGTGCGTCGTAACGCACTAGCGATGCGCTGGTTAGTTGAAGCTGCTCGCAAGCGTGGTGAAAAATCTATGGCTCTACGTCTAGCTGGTGAAATGCTAGACGCATCTGAAAACAAAGGTACTGCTGTTAAGAAGCGTGAAGACGTGCATCGCATGGCTGAAGCTAACAAAGCCTTTGCTCATTACCGTTGGTAATTTGATGGAGTGGGCGTTAGCCCACTCCATATTGTTGATATTTTCTAAAGCACTTTAGCTTTAGTTGAGAGGGTATAAATAGTGGCTCGTACAACCCCAATTGAGCGTTATCGTAATATCGGTATCGTTGCTCATGTGGATGCAGGTAAAACTACCACAACAGAACGTGTTCTGTTCTATACCGGTTTGTCTCATAAAATCGGTGAGGTGCATGACGGCGCCGCTACCACTGACTGGATGGTTCAAGAGCAAGAGCGTGGTATTACTATCACATCTGCTGCTGTAACCACATTCTGGCGTGGTATGGATGCTCAATTCACCGAACATCGTATTAATATCATCGATACCCCTGGTCATGTTGACTTTACTATTGAAGTAGAACGTTCGCTTCGAGTACTTGATGGTGCAGTTGTTGTCTTCTGCGGATCATCAGGTGTCGAGCCACAATCTGAAACTGTTTGGCGTCAAGCTGATAAGTATCAGGTACCGCGCATGGTATTCGTTAATAAAATGGATCGTGCAGGTGCTGACTTTGATAGTGTCATCGACCAAATCCGTAACCGCCTAGGTGCGACTTGTGTCCCTATTCAATTGAATATTGGCGCTGAGGAGAACTTTAAAGGGGTTATTGATTTAATTAAGATGAAAGCAATTAATTGGTCTGAAAAAGACCAAGGAACGACTTTCTCTTATGAAGAAATTCCTGCAGATCTTCTCGCTAAGGCAGAAGAAATGCATGAGTATCTCGTGGAAAGTGCTGCAGAGGCCTCTGATGAATTGATGGAAAAATACCTTGAAGAAGGTGAGCTATCAGAATTAGAGATCAAGCAAGCATTACGTCAGCGCACAATTAACAATGAAATAGTATTAGCAACTTGTGGTTCTGCATTTAAGAACAAAGGTGTTCAAGCTGTTTTAGATGGTGTGGTCGATTACTTACCGGCTCCTACTGAAGTCCCTGCAATTAAAGGGATTGACGAGAACGATAATGAAGTCGAACGTCCATCAGACGATAATGCCCCTTTTGCGGCATTAGCGTTTAAAATTGCGACTGATCCATTTGTTGGAACTTTAACCTTTATCCGTGTATATTCAGGCGTATTAGAGTCGGGTGCAGCGGTTTACAACTCTGTCAAAGAGAAACGTGAACGCGTCGGCCGAATCGTACAAATGCATGCAAATGACCGAACCGAGCTGAAAGAAGTTCGTGCTGGTGATATTGCCGCGGCAATTGGCTTAAAAGATGTTACAACAGGAGATACTCTTTGCGCAAATGATCACAAAGTGATTTTAGAACGCATGGAGTTTCCAGAACCTGTAATTACTATTGCCGTTGAGCCACGTTCGCAAGCAGACCAAGATAAAATGGCGATTGCGCTGCAAAAATTAGCAGCTGAAGACCCGTCTTTTAGAGTGGAAACTGATGCAGAATCAGCTCAAACATTGATTTCTGGCATGGGTGAATTACATTTAGACATTATCGTAGACAGAATGCGTCGCGAATTTAATGTAGATTGTAACGTAGGTAAACCTCAGGTTGCTTATCGTGAAACAATTCGCTCAGCAGTTGAAGTGGAAGGTAAGTTCGTACGTCAATCAGGCGGACGTGGTCAGTTTGGCCATGTGTGGTTGAAAGTTGAACCTTCTGAAGAAGGTCAAGGCTACGAATTTGTTAACGAAATCGTTGGTGGTGCAGTTCCTCGTGAATTCATCCCATCCGTTGACAAAGGTATTCAAGAGCAAATGAATAACGGCGTATTAGCTGGTTATCCAATGCTTGATGTGAAAGTGACTTTATTTGACGGCTCATATCATGATGTCGACTCAAATGAGATGGCTTTCAAAATTGCTGGTTCAATGGGCTTCAAAAAGGGTGCGCTTGAAGCAACCCCTGTGTTACTAGAACCCACAATGAAAGTGGAAATAACCACACCTGAAAATAACATGGGCGATGTAGTGGGTGATTTGAACCGACGTCGCGGTATTATTGAAGGTATGGATGATGGTCTGGGTGGTGTTAAAATTATCCACGCTGTTGTACCGCTTTCTGAAATGTTTGGTTATGCTACTGACTTGCGAAGTGCAACTCAGGGTCGTGCTTCATACTCTATGGAGTTCTTAAAGTACGACGATGCACCATCAAATATTGCAAAGGCAATTATTGAATCACGTACTTAAATTTTTAAGTACTTAATTAACTGTTATATAGCTCGTTGTCGAGCACTTCTGAAAAGAAAGGAATATATCGTGGCTAAAGAAAAATTTGAACGTAGTAAACCACACGTAAACGTGGGTACAATTGGTCACGTCGACCATGGTAAAACTACTCTTACAGCAGCTATCTCAGCTGTATTGTCAAAAGTATATGGTGGTGAAGTTAAAGATTTCGCACAAATCGATAACGCTCCAGAAGAGCGTGA
>NZ_JAUOQU010000005.1:0-166158 GCF_030547195.1 Shewanella sp. 6_MG-2023
ATTTATTATTGAGTTCGAAGACAGAATTGTGAAGCATATTAACTAAATTGCAGTTACACAGAATCTGTTACACCCTCCCTCTGCCCGATATAAATCTTTGCTTATTTTGGTACTATTTATTAAACGAGCTTACTTATTGAGTAAATAAACACAGTCTATTTTATTCTACCGAGGCCAACTTAACTACCGCGTCGTCTAAATAGATATCAACGCCTACAGCGGCATTTGAAAAATACACCGAGAGCTCAGTTAATTCACAATCAGGGGGGGTAAATGTGCCACTCACTAAGGTCCATTCACTGTCTGACACAGTAACGGCTGGGCCTGCCTCGGTGTAAACCGCCTCTGAACCTTCACAGGTTTGCTTGATGTTAATGCTAACGTTTTCACTGTCAGAACCTGCAACTCTTATCCAACCGCTGATATCATAAGCGGTATTTGCAACTCCTCGCCCCAAAAAGTCGTAGACAGGCCCTTGCCAATCATTGGTACGTGAATTAACTAACGCTGACTTTTCACCTGTGTGAGCAAAATCAGTACTTTCTTCAATGTTTGCCCCCCAAGTTGCCCAGCCATTTATACCCGATTCAAAGGTTGAATTGGTCAATAAGTTATCAGCGTCCACAGTAATGTCACTGGTAATAGACACGCTATCGATATAAATATCGACACCAATTGCGGGGCCATCAAAATAAACAACGGCACTAGTAAGCGCACTATTTGGTAACACCAAACTACCGGTTAACTTTGTCCACTCGCCATTGGTAGCCGTTATAGCACCATGTTGAGTGTAAGATGCATCAGCTTCTTCATCACCTTCACATAAGGTTTTTAAGGTAATGTTTAACAGATCTTCATCTGCATTTTCAATGCGGGCATATGTGGTAATTTCATAAGTCTTACCGGTTTCAGCAAAAGGCTGTAAATTAAATAACGGGCCTTGCCAAGTCCCTGTTCTATCACTATGTAAAGCACTGCTATTACCTGTGTTGGCATAGTTTGTTGAGCTGGCTAATGTGCCGCCCCAAACTGACCAACCATCAGTGTTTATTTCAAAGTCGCTGTTTGTTACTAAGTTAGGACCTAGATCTTTCTTTTCTTGATGAAAAGTGACGTCATCTACATAGATATCAATACCCACTGCTGGGCCTTCAAAATAAAGTATGGCATCGCTCATCGCACAGGTAGGTAACGTTACCTGCCCCGCAATTAGAGACCAATCAGTTGAGTTAGCCTCCGTAGCGCCAGTGCCTAAGTACTTAACACCATCTGAACAGGTTGCACTAATTGTTGCTTTAACTTGAGCTAAACCTTCACTAATTGCCGTTCGAGCAAACAATTGGTAAGTTTGGCCTGACTCAACAAGACTCAAAATATTCGTTGATGGCCCTTGATATTCTTGGGTACGTGCAGTACCGACTAGACTTTGGGTTCCGGCAAATACTTTGCTTGTGGTGATTGCAACTGCTGATGTGTCGTAACCTTCCCAACCTGAAGCATCAATTTCAAAATCACTGTTAGCTAAAAGGTTATCGCCAAAACCATCAGTGTTAGGCATTAAAGCTTGTGGTCGAAGGCTTACTGCATCTAAGTAAAAGTCTTCACTTACATCAGCGCCTTCAACTGATAAAGTGGCGTTGACAAGCTCACAATTAGGTACGGAAAATGAACCTGATAATTGGGTAAACTCAGTGTTGCTGGCAACGGCTGAATTAACAACGATAGTGTTCGCTTCTTCAGCGACACATTCGAGTATTACATTTACAGAGCTTGCTAATGTTGTTTCGTTAGCTGACATCACCCAAGCTTTAAGGTCATAGACGCTGTTTGCCTTAAGTAAGCTGGTGATATCAATGCTAGCTGTCGCTTTAGCATCTTCACTTGCTGAAGATAACAGCGATGTTATTCCATTCTGTTGATATTCAGTGGTTCTCATGGCTGTTTCGTCTAAGGTTGTCCACCCGTCTGTGCCTATTTCAAAGTTACCATTGGCAATTAAGTTTGGCATCACACCTGATGCATTAGCTTCAATACCCATAAAGGCATCAGCTATCGCAAAATAAGCCGGTTTTCTTTGGTAATCAGCAGTGTATAAAAGTGGATCATCGGGCCCAAACTCGCCATCAATCCAACTGTATTTGTCTGTGAACCCCCAAACCGTGACAGCGTCACAACGGTCAACATTCATACATGCATTGACTGCACGATGGTATACCTGTTGTTGAATAGCCAGTTTAGTCACTTGGTCCCAAGGTAAAGCAGATAAACGCACATCAATTTCACTGATGTTAACGTCTAAGTCCAAATCAGCAAAACGTTGCAGATTATCGGTCATTTGCTGGGTTGATGGTGCATTTGATGCGTCTAAATGCATTTGAAAACCCACCCCGTGAATCGGGACTTCAGCATTGATTAATTCAGTTACCATGGTAAATACAGCATCAGACTTAGCATTGATGTTGTCGATACTGTAATCGTTATAAAACAACTTCGCTTCAGGAGCAGCATCATGTGCTCTAGTAAACGCATCTGCAATGTAGTTTTTATCTAGCTTTTCAAAGAATACAGAGTCACGATAATTAGCATCATCACCCATCACTTCGTTTGCCACATCCCACGCATATATTTGTCCGCTATAACGCGCTGCCGTAGCATCGATATGCGCATTAATTAATATGGTTAAATCTTCAGCTGTTACATCACCATTAACAAAAGATGGTGCTTGGCGATGCCATACTAAGGCGTGGCCTTTAAACGCTATGTCATTTTCTTCGACAAAATCGATCATGCTATCTAAAGCGTCATAATCCCAAACGTCAGAGCTAGTATTTTGAATAGATCCCCATTTACCGATATTTTCAGGTGTCACATAGTTAAATTCTTTCTTTACTATGTCGATATAGTCAGTCTCGTTATTGCTTAAAACACCATGACTTAACGCGGTACCAATGCGTTTATTTGCTTTGTTTGCTGCTTCGACTAAATTAGTCACTAACGGCTCTGGATCTGGATCGACTTCTACGGCTGGCGGAACTTCGGGTATTGGAGGCACTACGGGTGTTTTTTTGTCATCATCTGAACATGCCGACAATAATAGTAGTAAAGGGGAAACCAGTAAGCTTGTCCTGGATAATTTAAATCTATCGTTTTGTATATTCATTTATATTTCCTGAAGAGTATTGTATTTTTAATTTGTCATTTTATAAAATCACTTTTTTTATTGTGTTTACTACGAGCTAGCTATAAGTCTCATTGACTATAAGCTTATAGTAAAGTAGACCACTTGAATGTTATTAACAATTAAAATAATCTCAAGTTAAGTTGGTTAATGGTGTTTTTTTGTTTACTAGTTTGATTGTATGTAAAGATTTTTGAATCTATTTGATTGTTTTTTAGACGCTTATTGATGTTTGATGAGATCTAAACACTTAGAAGGTTTTATTTTAAATAATGTTATTTGAGCTGCTAACTTATTACTTTGACTAGAGCAGTCTGCTTTGTTGTTCGCTATGACATTGTGAATTTATATTGAAATTTTTTAAGTTTTACTTGGCTATTTCACCAAAGTTACCGTGTGCAAGTTCGTCAATTTAACGAGATGATAAAGCTGATTTTTATAGATTGAGCAAGATGTAATTTCCCTTTACTCGTTTTAATCACCCTAACCTATTTAGAATAAAACAACTTAAATATTACGGCCTTCCAGTCTTACTATTGTCTTTTAAGCAATAGTGTTCCACATATCTCCTTATATATAACCCCATAAAAACCAGTAATAATGGATTTATCTTAAACATTGCAACCCTCTCTGTTGCAACGAGTTAAATACAAGAACTTTAACTGTGTTTATTCGCCATTAACAACAATCCAGACATTAAAGATGGAAAACTGATTTATGATTATTTTGCACGGTTTTGCTGCTAGTAACTATTACAACCTAGTGAAACATGTGCTGCTATACAAAGAACTGCCATTCCAAGAAAACCTTATTTACGGTGGTAGTGAGGCGTTACTCGCAATCAGTCCAGCAGGAAAAGTCCCCGTTATCACAACCTCTGAAGGTCTTAATATTTCAGAGTCGAGTGTCATTTGTGATTTTATCGAAGAGAATTACCCTACATCGAATGATCATCAGCTATACCCTGAAAATGCTGGTGAACGTGCAGTTGTACGTCAAATCATGAAAATAGCAGAACTCTATTTTGAACTGCCAAGCAGACGATTTATACCATATGTATTTTCAGGCACCGACATACCTGAATCGGTAGCGATTGAAGTACGCCAAGTATTAAATCGTGGCGTTATCGCGTTAAGTCGCTTGGGTCAGTTTTCACCGTGGATTGCTGGTGAAAAATTTACCATGGCTGATATCTACGTTTATCACGTAAACACCATTGTCAGTGCATTTGCGTCTAGCCAACTTAACTGGGATGTACTTGCACAGGTCCCAGGTATGAAACAGTGGAATGATTCCATGAGTCAATCAGCCATTGCCCAAAGTATAGAGGCTGACCGACTGGCAAATATGCCCGAGTTTATGCAAAAGCTACAAGCTCAGATCCAAGCAGCAGAAGCGGAAAAAGCGGCATAGTCACTTAAATCATAAAAATATCTAAAACTTAAATTAGTACTTGAGTTTTAAAACGAACAAAATACAACCAATACAATAACGTTATTGGTACACCAAATTTAATTATTTGCAGGAGCAAAACCTTATGACTGATACCAATATTCAACTGACTTCAACAATCAGTGAAGACAATAAACTAACACTGGCTTTAACAAACATCGAAATGCCACAACCTTCTGCCGATGAGATCCTTATTCGCATTGAAGCTGCACCTTTAAATCCTTCTGATTTAGCCGTTTTATTCAGCGCAGCTGATATGACAACCGCGACACAATCTGGCACTGAACAGAACCCTACTATCACCGCGAATGTCCCCGCTCACTATATGCCTGCAGTTAAAACACGTGTAGGTAAAGCCACACCTGTGGGTAATGAAGGTGCTGGAACCGTCATAGCAGCGGGATCTTCTCCTGCAGCGCAAGCGTTAATGGGCAAGACCGTTGCTGTTATTGGCGGTGGCACCTATCGTCAATATATCTGTGCCAATGTACGAAGTTGCTTAGAGTTAAAAGAAGGCACAACAGCTAAAGAAGGCGCTTCATCTTTTGTGAACCCGCTTACCGCATTAGCAATGGTTGAAACGATGCGCGCTGAAGGCCATAAAGCCATCATTCATGCGGCTGCGGCATCTAACCTTGGCCAAATGCTAAACCGTATTTGTATTGCCGATGGCGTCGATTTAATTAACATCGTCCGTAAAGCTGAACAAGAAACGCTTTTACGAGATATGGGGGCAAAATATATTGTCAATTCAACTAGTGACACTTTCCTTGCTGATTTAACTGCTGCAATCATTGAAACTGGTGCAACGATTGCGTTTGATCCCATTGGTGGCGGTCAATTAACCAGTGACATCCTTAACAGTATGGAAGTTGCCGCATCTCGTGATATGACAGAACATAGTGTTTATGGTTCTGACATTTTCAAACAAGTTTACATTTATGGTGCTTTAAACCGTGGACCTATTACGCTTAACCGTAACTTCGGTTTTGCTTGGGGTGTTAATGGATTTTTATTATTTAATGCACTGGGTAAGCTCGGCACAGAAACTGTCGTCGCTATGCGTAAACGTGTCGCTGATGAAATTACTACAACATTTGCAAGTCACTACACACATGAAGTGACATTAGCTGAGGTTTTGAATTTAAAATCGATAGCTGGTTATGCTAAGCAAGCGACTGGTGAAAAGTACTTAATTACACCTCAAAGACAGTAATATTTAAGTAGATTATTTTGTAGATAAGTAAAAGCAGATACTGATTAGGGTATCTGCTTTTTTACCGTCTTATGGCAGTTAAACAGTAACTTAAGCATAATTATTTAACTAAATTTCATACTTTATGAAGATATAGAATGAGCTAACGATGCCTTTTTAGCTGCTTTATTTTTTAAGTAAAATGCTCTCAAATGATCGTAACTTAAGTTGAAAACAAATGCATAAATGGTAATAAAAATGGTAACCCCTAAATCAAGAATAAAAGCATCCCATAAGCTGATCTTGAGGATATAAGCCATCACTGGAATCGTGAAGAATAATAACCCAGCTTCAAACAAACCAACATGAATAATACGTGTTGAAAAGGTTCTTTTTTCTTTTTCACCCTTAACTATTCGGTCAAATGCCATATTAAAAATATAGTTCCAAACCATGGCAATTGAAGCGATTGTTATCATAGTTCCTGATAATGAACTAACCTCATGATCTGTAAATATAGCCAATCCTGCAATTGACATTGATACTGCTAAAACTTCAAACAAAACCGAGTGAAAAACCCTTTCTAATGTACCCATAACTATCGCTCCAACAAGCATTACTGAATAAAACAAGTAGCTATTATGACTTTTAAAACCGCTAAACAAAGTTAACAGCCATCAGCTTTCGTGATACCTTGTGGTAATTAATTTATTCGTGGTCAGATTATGTATAGTTTTGAGCAATTAAAAGTCTTTGTAACTGTGTGTGAAACGGGTTCCTTTTCCGCGGCCGCGCGAAAATTAAAAAGAGCACAATCTGGCGTAAGTCAGGCTATTGCTAACCTGGAAATATCGGTTAACCAAGAGTTGTTTAACCGTGAAAAAAACATCCCTGTATTAACGGCAAACGGTGCAGCTTTACTACCTGTAGCCCAATCAATATTGCATCAACAGCAGTATTTTGATCAAAAAGTGGAGTCCTTGACGAACAAGGATGAACACGAGTTAGTGATAGCGATAGATGAAAGTCTTGTTGACCGTAAACTGTTATCCGTTTTAGCCTCATTGGCCGACAAATTCCCTATTACAAATGTCGAAATTATCACTGCCTCTTCATTTGATATAGAAGAATGGATTCGAATAGGGAAAGTGCAAGTAGGTATCATATATGCTGATGGTGAACTAAAAGTTGATATGGATTTTTTCCTGTTGGGTCAAGCGAGGTTTTTTACCATTTCATCAAAAGATCACCACTTGGCTAATCTTGATATTGTTCAAGGAGCCGATTTAAAGCGCTATCGTCAATGTGTGCATCGTAGTTTTAAACAAAATGAACTGTGGTTTAGTTATGGTATTAGCTCAATGCTTTGGTATGCCAATACACACCAAACATTAATTGAACTAGTGCAGCAAGGCGTTGGTTGGGCAAATGTGCCAGCATTATTAGTTAAACAAATTCAATCAGATGATATTGTTTGTTTACCAGTAGCACATGAATACAAAGGCTGGATAACGCCTGTTGGTTGCTTAGTTTCTCGGCAACATCAATCAGGGCCAGTACTAAGCAGTTTAATTGCTTTATTGCAGCAACTTAGTTTTGAGGATGCTCATTGGGAAATGGCTGATTAGCCTTGTAAAACACATAACCCGCAAAACCTACTTTGCGGGTTATATGAATAAGGTCTCAAAGTTTAGAAAACAAAATCTTTGCTATCTAATGCCATCATCGAATCTACACCGTTCTGAATACAGGCGGCATGACCTTTAGCTCTTGGCAACATACGTTGGATAAAGAACTGTGCGGTTTTTATTTTCGCTTGGTAAAATGCTTTTTCAGATGTATCAGTCTTTAACTTTTCTTGAGCCACTTTTGCCATTCTTGCCCAGAAAAAGGCTAATGTAACGTAGCCAGCAAACATCAAGTAATCTACTGAAGCCCCGCCTATTTCATCAGGGTTCTTTGTTGCTTTAGCACCAATAGTAACAGTAAGTTCATGCCACTCTTTAGCGTATGCCATGATGGGTTGGATAAACTCAGCCATAGCTTGATCGTCCATATTTTGTTGGCAAAATAGCGTCACATCTTTTGAAAATGGTTTTAATATTTCACCTTGGGTACCTATTATTTTTCGCGCCAATAAATCCAGTGCTTGAATACCGGTTGTACCTTCATATAAACTGCTAATTTTAGTGTCTCGCATGAGTTGCTCCATGCCCCACTCTTTTATAAATCCATGACCACCAAATATTTGTACTCCATAACTGGTCGCTTCAAAACCAAGTTCAGACAAAAATGCTTTTGCAATTGGGGTTAATAAAGCCAATTTAGTTTCAGTTTCAGCTTTTACTGCTTCATTTTTTTCTGCATGGACAATATCAACTAGTTGGGCTAAATAAGATAATAAAGCGCGACCACCTTCAGCAATTGATTTTTGAGTTAATAGCATTCTTCGTACATCTGGATGCACAATAATAGGATCAGCTGGTCCTTGTGGATTTTTCACTCCGCTAATTGATCGCATTTGTAGACGGTCTTTGGCATAGGCTAAAGCACCTTGAAATGAAGCTTCTGCAGCAGCAACCCCTTCGCTTGCAACACCTATTCTGGCTGCATTCATAAAGGTAAACATGCACTTAAGGCCACGGTTTGGTTCGCCAATTAAGTGGCCAGTAGCAGCATCGAAATTAATCACGCAGGTGGCATTACCATTGATACCCATTTTATGTTCGATAGAACCGCAGCTCACGCCATTACGATCTGAAATACTGCCATCTTCGTTTACATTAAACTTAGGCACGATAAATAACGAAATGCCCTTATTACCTTCTGGTGCGCCAGGTATACGCGCAATAACAATATGAACAATATTATCTGATAAATCATGTTCACCTGCAGAGATAAAGATTTTTGTCCCTGACAACGAATAGGTGCCATCTTCGTTAAGCTCAGCTTTGGTGCGCAACATGCCTAAATCAGTGCCACAATGTGGTTCAGTTAAACACATGGTGCCAGTCCATGTTCCTTCAACAAGTTTTGGCATAAACTGCTGCTTTTGGGTTTCACTGCCGTGGGCTTCAATCGTTGCCAAAGCGCCATGACTTAAGCCTGGATACATGGCAAAACTATGATTCGCACTAGAAAACATCTCGGCAATGTTCATATTTAATGAATGCGGTAAGCCTTGCCCACCATATTCAGGTGATTGCGATAACGTTGGCCATCCACCTTCTACATACTGTTTATAGGCATCTTTAAAGCCATCAGGAGTTGTGACGTTTCCGTCAGTCCAAGTACAACCTTGTTGGTCGCCAATTTGGTTTAATGGTGCCACGACTTGTTCAGTTAATTTAGCCGCCTCAGCAATGATGGCATCAATCATATCTATACTTGCATCTTCATAACCAAGACCTTGGTAATGGCTTTCACAGCCAAGTAACTCTTGCATCACAAATTTAAAATCGCGTATGGGCGCTTTGTAGTCAGGCATTGTCATTCTCCAAATAATTATTTTATTTAAGGTGGTAACTGACTATTTGGATGATAATTCACACAAATAACATTTCCGAATATTCGATGCTAAGTTAACTAAAGCTATTATCCAAATGCATAATACTTATGACGATCTATTAGTAAAAATAATATGGTATTGATTTATGCTATTTAGTTAATCGAGACTGTGGGTATTTGTTCCTCAATGTAATTCCCATACCTTATACATAGACTGAGCCCTGCCTGTATTCCTTACATGAATAGTAATCTATTAAAACAATTGATTGGATAAATACAGAAACTCCACATAGCATGATTTGGCGTTTAAACGTTCATAAAAGTGGTAGTTAGTTATATTCAGAAGCTTAGGTTAGCTTCTAATTTATTCCCTTGCAGTTATTGAATAACGCAAATAAAAACTAGATGTTTACTGGTTATTAATAGAGCACTCAAGTGTCACAAATAACTTAAGTAAATCAGTTTGTTGACAAGGTTACTTAATAACTATTAGTCATTATTGGGGATAAATATGAATGTAAAAACAGTACAAATCTTTAAGCACTCTTTAACCGCGTTAGCCGTTTGTGGGGTACTTAATTCATCGGCTATTGCTGAAGAAGTAAACACCAACTCAGAAGAAAAAGATGATATCGAAGTCATCTATGTCACAGCCTCTAAACGCCTAAAAAGCCTGCAAGAGTCACCAGTGGCGGTAACCGTAGTCGACGGCGCTGCAATTAAACAGTCAAATACGCTTGATATTAACGATCTACAAACATTGGTGCCCACTTTACGGGTTACGCCATTACAGCGCTCTACCAATACTAACTTCTTAATTCGTGGATTTGGTAATGGCACCAATAATACCGGGATTGAGCCATCGGTTGGTGTGTTCATTGATGGTGTCTACCGCTCCCGCGCAGCGGCGCAAATAGGTGACTTACCGCGAGTTCAACAAATAGAAGTGCTCAGTGGCCCCCAAAGTACCTTATTTGGTAAAAATGCATCTGCTGGTGTGATCAGCGTAACTACCATGGAACCTTCATATGATTTAGAAGGCATGGTTGAATTAGGCTATGGCAATTACAATCAACAAATAGTTAAAGGCTATATAACTAATGGGCTCTCTGATACGTTTGCCGTGAGTTTATCGGGCGGTTATAACGCTCGCAATGGTTATGCTGAAAGTATTGTTGGTCTGTCAGATGTTAATGACCGCGACCGTTGGAACATTCGAGGGCAAGCTTTATATGAACCCACTGAAGATGTTAAATTTCGCTTAATAGCCGACTATAGCGAAATTCAAGAGGCCTGCCGCGCTGTTGAAGATTCAATTAATGGTCCTACTACTGCTGCCGTTCGCGCATTAGGTGGCATTGTTATCGACGAAAATGATTCATTTTCTTATCAATCTGCACTTAATTCAAACCCTGACAATAATGTCGAAGATGGCGGTGCCTCACTACAAATTGACGTTGATTTTGATGGTTTTGCATTAACGTCAATCAGTGCTTATCGCAGTAATGATTCAGGATTTAAGAATGATGTTGATTACACGTCTTTAGATATTCTCACTGAAGGTGGTCACACAGAAATAGAAACCGTCACTCAAGAGTTGCGCTTAACTTCAACAGGCGAGCGAGACTTTGAATGGATGGTCGGTGCCTATCTGTTCCATGAAGAAGTGATTACTGGCGATACTTTATATTACGGTAATGATATTCGAAACTACTTTGATGTATTAACCGCTGCAGGCGGTGCCCCAGGGTTATTAGCAGGTGTTGAAGGAGTATATGGTCTTGAACCAGGAACATTTTTTTCAAACACCTCAGCCGTTAACTCAGAGTTTGAACAAAAAAATGATGCCTATTCTCTGTTCGCAAGCTTTGATTACCATATCACTGAACAGCTAACGGCTATTTTTGGTGTCAGTTATATTAATGACCAAAAAGACATCACCATAGAACAAACTAATACTGATGTATTTTCTGCAATTGATTTAGATAATGATCTTACCTTGTTTGGTGTGCCCATTGGTTCGATCCCCCAACTAGCTCCTGCAGTTCCAGTATTGAAAGGCTTACAATTTTTACCGCCAATGATGGAATTACCTAACGTGGTAGAAAACCATAAAACAGATGACAGCAAAACCACCTGGTCATTTCGCCTAGCCTACGAAATCAACAATAACGTCAATATATTTGCCACAGCTGCAACAGGCTTTAAAGCAACGTCATGGAATTTGTCCCGTTATAGTAGCCCTTTTGCATCAGATCAAGAGGCATTAGAAACTGCCGGTATTTCACAACCTAACCAAGCTTATGGCGGACGTTATGCCTCTCCTGAAGAAGCTACCGTTTACGAGCTTGGTATTAAAACACGTTTTGAAAATGGCGCTTTTAATGCCACATTTTTTGATCAAACTATTGAAGGATTTCAATCATCTATCTTTATCGGTACTGGATTTGTGCTAGCTAATGCAGGTAAGCAAAGTACTCAAGGGATTGAATTTGACTCCAAATATAATTTAAACAGTGATTGGTCAATCACCTTTGCTGGGACTTACCTTGACCCTGTTTATGATTCCTTTGTTGGCGCATCAGGTTTAGACGGGCCTGTGGATTTATCCGGTGAAAAACCAGCTGGTATCTCTGAGTTAAGCCTGACAGCAGGACTTGCTTATAATTATGAAATCGGTGAGGACATATATGGCTACGCTAGAGTTGATTACTTATATGAAAGTGACACTAAATTAGCTGAAAACGTGCCTGATTCATTAACTCGCGAAGTTAATACCGTTAATGCCAGCACCGGATTAGCCTTTGGCAATGGTATCAATCTACAGCTTTGGGTACGTAATTTAACCAACGACGAATACTTATTGTCAGCATTCCCGCCTCCGATTCAAGCAGGTAGTTTTAATGGCTACCCAAATCAACCTCGTACTTTCGGTGCTAACATTTCATATGAGCTTTAGTTAAGAGAAAGCCAATAGTGACAATGACTTACATTGTCGCTGTTGGCTTTAACCTTTAACGCAATTAATAACACTCTACATTTTTATACTAAGTAAAGAGTAAGCAAATGCCTATTGAAACGATTTTAAAACAACGCTATTCAGCACGTGCGTTTTTGAATAAGCCTGTACCACAAGAAACCTTAAAACACATTTTTGAAACGGTGCAATTATCCCCTTCCAATTGTAATGTTCAACCTTGGCAAGCCTGTGTGGTGTCGGGAAAAACAAAACACAAATTACAACATCAATTCATGGAATTATTAATGAGCGGCGCCAAGCCAAACCCAGACTTTAACTGGACGGCACAATACAGTGGCGTACACCGCGAGCGTCAGTTTGGATCAGCAAATGCGCTTTACACCGAATTAGGCATAGCCAGAGAAGATAAGAAAGCGCGTCAAATAGCAATGCTGCGTAACTGGCAATTCTTTGATGCTCCCCATGCGGTATTTTTTACCATGGATAAATATTTAGACATTATGGGTGCAGTAGATTTAGGTATTTACGCGCAAACACTTTCATTAGTTCTTGCTCAGCATGGCATATCAAATTGTATGCAAGGTGCCTTAGGTCAATTTCCTGATCCTGTGCGAGAAGCATTAAACCTACCTGAGGAACGCGGCATCTTATTTGGCATGTCTTTTGGCTTTGCTGATGACACTAATCCTGTAAATAAAACCAGAACAGACAGAGAGTTAATCGATAATGCAGTCAGTTTTTTCGAATAAATGCCTTTTTATATATGACATTAAAAGAGAATCAACATGCAGTTGGATCATAAGTTTGCGTTAATAGATCAGACCAACATTCACTATGTTGAATCGAATCTTGTATCAGGCACAGAAGCAAAGCCAACGATCATTTTCCTTCATGGTTTTCCTGAATATTGGGGCGTTTGGCGTAAGCAATTAAGTTATTTCGCTGAAAATTATCGGGTTATAGCGCCTGATTTACCTGGGTACAACTTAAGTGATAAACCTACTGAAGTTGATTTTTACTCTGTCCCCAATTTAATCGCTTTCTTTTCAAAGTTTATTAAACACATTAGCCCAAATAGCGCAGTGATTTTAGTTGCCCATGATTGGGGCGGCGCCATCGCTTGGCCCCTTGCAGCCTTTCATCCACAACTAATATGTAAACTGATTATTTTGAATGCCGCGCATCCAAGTACCTTCACCCGAGAAATGGTTAACAACCCACTACAACGCCAAAAGAGTACCTATATTCATGACTTAATTAGTCAAAATGCAGAGCATTTATTACAGCAAAATAACTATCAATACCTAGCTGAGAACATCATGGTAAGTGCTTATAAAAGTACATTTAGTAATAAAACCAAAGCTGAGTACCGTCAGGTTTGGAGTCAACAAGGCGGCATTAATGGCATGCTGCAATATTACCGTGCAATGCCGCAATTAGCGGCAAAAGAAAACACTAATCATTCAGCGCTAAAACAACAAAATAACTGCTCGTCAAAAAGTGAAGACTCGGGTCAATTGAGTCCAATTAAAGACATCGCGACAATAAAAATACCCAATATACGTATTAACCTTCCAACGCTTATTTTATGGGGTGAACGAGACCAAGCCTTTGTTAATGAGAATCTTACCGATATTAACCAATACGTTCCGGATTGCACCATAGTGCGTTTCAAAAATTGCAGTCACTGGTTACAACACGAAAGACCTGCAGAGATAAACCACGTCATGAATCATTTTATTAATACATAATCACAAAAATAAAGGCTTGTTATGACCCAATCACAAACGTTAACCCACAGTGCATTTGTTTTTGAAGTTTCAAAATCAAATTTAATCCAAACCCGAGTAGTACCACTTAATATTGAACAGCCTTTAGCTGAAAATGAATTACTGCTGAAAGTAGATAAATTTGCTCTTACAGCAAACAACATTAGTTACGGCGTCACCGGAGATGCTTTAGGTTATTGGCGATTTTTCCCAACGGCAAATAGCACTGAGCAAGGCCAATGGGGGCGACTCCCAGTAATGGGCTATGCAGATGTTATTGCTTCAAATTGCCAACATATTAAAGTGGGAGAAAGGCTTTGGGGATTTATGCCAATGGCGACTCATTTAACCGTTATTGCTGGCAATATCGCTACAACGGGATTTTCTGATATAAATCCATGCCGAGAAGGTCTTTCACCTGTTTACAGTCGCTTTGATCGGGTTAATACTAATCCTTATTATCAGATAAATAACGAAGAATTTGATATTTTACTTCGAGGTTTATTTACCACTTCATGGTTAGTTGATGACTTTATGTTTGATAATAATTACTTTGACGCAGCTCAATACCTCATCACCAGTGCATCAAGTAAAACCAGCATTGCCCTGGCCTTTTCAATTAAAGACAGAGGCGAACGCCCTGCTATTGGTATCACCTCTGAATCTAATCGTAAATTTGTTGAGTCATTAGCTTGTTATGATCAAGTTGTCAGCTACCAACAAATAGCGTCACTCGACAGCGGTGTCACATCAATTTTAGTTGATATGGCTGGCGGTCAATCAACACTTTCAGCAATACATTACCACTTTGCAGACTCACTGCGTTATTCGTGTCGAATAGGGGCAACTCATCACCAAGATATTGATATCTCGGATGGTTTTAACGTTGCTAGCTTGCCGGGCGCAAAACCAGAGTTCTTTTTTGCACCAAACCAGCTTAAAAAACGTGCTGCAGAATATGGTGCCACCGAAATGATGAACCAGATGAATTTAGCATTACTGCGTTACATTGAGTTTTGCCGTGTGAACATAACCATCAACACAACTCATAACGTTACTGAATTAGATGCCATTTACCAACAAGTATTAGCAGGTAAAGCCGATGCATCTGTGGGCCAAATTGTTTCTTGGTAATTAATAATATCAATTAATTTAAATTGGCCAGCAGCAAGGTCTGTTAAACCTGAGGTTCGTATGGAAAGTATTGAATTAGTCAAATTTGTAAACACAAAAGTGATTCCAATTTGTATATTTTTAATCATGATGGGAATGGGGCTTTCTCTTATTCCTAAAGATTTTAAGCGAGTGGTAAAGTACCCTAAAGCTGTATCTATCGGTTTGGTTAATCAACTCATACTTTTGCCGCTTATAGGGTTTGTATTGGCAAGTGTCATGCCTTTAGAACCAGAATATGCCGTAGGCGTCATGCTGTTAGTACTATGTCCAGGTGGTACGACTTCGAATATGTTTACCCATTTAGCCAAAGGAGATGTCGCGCTGTCAGTTTCGATGACAGCCATAGCCAGCATCATAACGGTATTTACCATTCCAGTGATACTTAACTTATCGCTTGAGCACTTTATGGGTAAAGGTACTGAGTTCTCATTACCGATTATTACCACCATGATAAGTTTAATGAAGCTGACAATATTGCCTATTGGCATCGGGATGTTAATAAAGCGATTTGCCCCCAAATTAGCTGACAGTACACAAGTTCATGTGTCTAAATTTGGTATTTTATTTTTAACCTTATTAATTATCTTTTTGACATACATTCAAAAAGACATTGTGGTTTCAGCCCTTATCGCTGCAGGGCCAGTTTCAATATTGCTCAATATTTCAACCATGGCGCTGGGCTACTATTCAAGTAAGTGGCTTGGTTTAAACCTTGCTCAGCGCACTTCAATTACCATCGAAGTAGGTTTACAAAATAGTACTTTATCCATGTTCATGGCGCTGACCTTATTGGCCAATTATAAAATGTCATTTACACCTGCTATTTATACGTTAACCATGCTATTTACTGCAGGTGTACTCGTCAGAATATTTAATTCAAAGTTTAATCGCGCCGATAAACCGAAAGTGCAGTTAGATATCGCGAAATGAAGCCCTTTAAAAAATTAACAACACGGAAGATACTCATATGATTACAGTTCACCATTTAGTTAAATCAAGATCTAAACGCGTTTTATGGTTACTTGAAGAGATGAAGTTACCCTATGAGTTAGTCATACATCAGCGTGATCCAAACACTAACCTCGCACCGAAGGCGTTATATGCCATACACCCTCTGGGTAAATCCCCCATCATGGTTGATGATGACATAACCATATGTGAGTCTGGTGCCATTATGGAATATATCTTAAACCAAGATTATTCAACGCATTTAAGACCAGACACAAATAGCAGCCAATATTATCAATACCTTGAATGGTTACATTTTGCCGAAGGCTCACTGGCTTTACCCGTTATCACGACTTTATTACTGCAAATGGAACCCCGTGCCGGTAGTTACCCACTAGATGGTTATATTGCCAAAGAATTAGCAATCGACTTTGCTTATATTGACCAATATTTAGCAAGCCACAGTTACTTTGCTGGCAATGACTTTAGCGCCGCCGATATCATGATGACCATAATGTTAGAGATAGCCATGAGTTTAAAATTACTCAAGGGACAAGACAATATCAAAGCTTACCTCTGCAAAGTTCAACAAAGAGCGGCCTATCAATTAGTGTTAAAACACGGATAGGACTTTTTATTAGAGTAAATACTGTATAAAGTAATTAACAGCAACAATATTACAACCAACGATTGACAATAAAAACAGACAACTAAAACTAAAAAGGTAGCAAATGGAACTTATCAAGGTCGAAATCGACAACAATATACATGTAATTACGCTAAACAATGGCAAAGTTAATGCTATCTCGCCAGAGATAATTACAGAAATTAATGTCGCTTTAGATGCTGCTGAGCAGCAACAAGCCGTAGTTATTTTAACAGGCCAAGCCGGAATATTTTCAGGTGGCTTTGATCTTAAAACCATGAAGTCTAGTTCAGAGGCTGCAATAGCACTGGTAACCGCAGGCTCTAAGTTAGCCCGCAGAATGCTGGCGTTCCCGACCCCTATTATTGGGGCATGTACCGGTCATGCTATTGCCAAAGGGGCATTTTTATTACTCAGTTGTGACTACCGTATTGGCTGTGCGGGTGATTTTAAAATTGGTTTAAATGAAGTCGCTATAGGCATGACAATGCACAATGCCGGTATTGAGCTTGCGCGAAATCGTATCCCACGTAATTATCTTACTCGTTCAGTTATAGTCGCTGAACTGTTTGCCCCACAAACAGCGGTTTCAGCAGGTTTTCTTGATCAAGTTGTTGAACCTGAGCACCTGATGGCAACTGCCTATGCAGTGGCTAAGCATATGCAATCTCTTGATATGAAATCACATCACGGCACCAAACTAAAAGAACGTCACGCAATCCTTGCCGCGTTAGATAGCGCGATAGAAATCGATGCCCAAAGCACGTTAATTTTATAAGGTTAATACGATGAATAACAATGAAAAGTTTAACAGTTTGACTGTAGAAGTTAACGCTAAAATTGCTCATATCAAGCTTAATCGTCCTGATGAATTTAATTCAATGAATACTGATTTTTGGGATGAATTCCCAAAAGTGATTCAACAGATAAATGATCAAGCTGCTGCTCGTGTCATTGTTATTTCATCAACAGGTAAACATTTCTGTGCAGGAATGGATCTAGCCGTTTTTACCCAAAGTAATAATGATAAGAATATTGAATTAGGCCGTAAACATGAGCAATTACGCCGCTTAGTATTAAGGCTACAAGAGTGCTTCAACGTATTAGAAAGTGCCAGAATGCCAGTATTAATGGCCGTTCAAGGTGGTTGTATTGGTGGCGCGGTTGATATGGTCAGCGCTGCTGATTGTCGTTATTGTACCAGTGATGCTTTTTTCAGTATTGAAGAAACTAAATTAGGCATGACCGCTGACTTAGGCACATTACAGCGTTTACCTAAATTAATCTCAATGGGTTTAGTTAAAGAATTAGCCTATACCGGTCGCAGAATGCCAGCCAATGAAGCCAAAGATGCAGGTCTGGTTAATCAGGTATTTGAAGATCAACAAAGCATGTTAACAGGCGTAATGGCAATAGCAGCTGAAATTGCTGCTCGCTCACCATTGGCGGTAGCAGGCTGTAAAGAGATGATAAATTATGGCCGCGATCATTCTGTAGCAGACAGCTTAAATTATATGGCAGCTTGGCAAAGTGGTATGTTCCAACCGCAAAATGACATGATGGAAACTTTTACTGCCAAAGCGCAAAAACGAGCACCAGAGTTTCAAGAGCTAACACCAATTGATAATTCAAAAATATTCTAACTCGCTCTAGGGCTATTGCTCGATTGAATTAACCAAACAGTGTTTAAATCGACAATAGCCTTTTTATAAAAGCTTTTATAACAAGATTTTATAAAAAGATTTTAAACCAAAAGTAATCAAACATGGTATGAAGTAACTATGACCAAGCCACTGATTAACCTCGTTCACGCCAATGGATTTCCTGCAGGAAGTTATAAAACATTTCTCGGTGAATTTAATGAAAAGTTCAGTACCATTGCTCATGATCAATATGGGCATAATCATAAATACCCTATACACACTAATTGGCAGCACTTGGTTACTGAGTTGCTTGATTATTTAAAACAGCAAGATGAAAAAGTGATATGTATTGGTCATTCATTTGGTGGCATTCTGTCATTTCTTGCAGCATGCCAACATCCAGAGTTGTTTCGTGGTGTAATCATGTTAGATCCGCCTGTGGTGACAGGTCCTTTCAGTCATGTGCTTAAAGTTGTTAAAAAGACTCGTCTTATTGATAAATGGTCTCCTGCAGGCCGGGCACAAAACCGTCAACGTCATTGGCCGCTAAACACTAACTTAGTTGGTTACTTCGCACAGAAAAATTTATTTAAAAACTTTGATCCAAGGTGTTTAAAAGATTACGTTGACCATGGTGTAACCCAGCGCAATAAACGCTTAGAATTAAGCTTTACCCCCGAAGTTGAAGCCGATATTTTCAGACATTTACCTTGTAACTTAGCCAGATATAAAAACCAACTTAAGGTCCCAGCTGCACTTATTTATGGCGAAAAAACTGACGTATTCCCGGTTAAGTATTTCACTCGCTTTGCAAACTTAAACAACATTGAAGTTTCCATGATGCCCAATGGTGGTCATATGTTCCCCCTAGAGCAACCACAAAATACTGCCAATATGATTAAGGCCATAGTCAAAGACTGGTAACAACGCTAATGGTATTAATAATGTTATTACTTAATAGCAGCTAAATTAGGCAGCTATATTTATAAAGTAAAACTAACAATAATCATAGCTTCTGGCGGCCTATTTTTATTTACTACAAGGTGCGAAACTTTTTGCATATTTATCTTTAAAGTTAACTCCATAGTAATTTACTTAGTGACTGCAATGGTCATTCAGCCGTTTGAACGCCCTATTCGCTGTTAAGGTTTACAAGCATTGCCATACCTAGCCAAGAGAACCACACTATTTGGCTTAAGCCAAATATTTCAGTGAGGATTTCAGCAGGATAAATTGTAAGAACACCGACAGTTCCAATTAATAGTCCGAAATAGTGTAACCATTTCGGTAATTCAATCGCTTTTAACCCTGCAACACTCAATAATAGAACCCATAAGCCGCCGACAATTTCGTTGCCGCCTCCAAAAGCCTCAACGATTGTGTTTATAACCATTAAAAGGGTCATTGCTTGCTGTGGATTTTGGGCTGACAAATCGATAACAGCTGCTAATCCAACATTTGCAATCATGCCACTTGCGATGACAAGGCCAACCCAAATAATACCGAAGACTGTAGCCGTTTGTGACAAAAGAGGCGCTTTGGTTTTCATCCGTTGATGGATCGCTATAACTAATATGGCTAAAAAAAGCCCAAAAGCGACATACATAACAAAATTAACGATTGATAAAATTGATTGATGATGAATTAGATAACTGAGTTTTTGTGTATCACCTGCACTGACTGGGTAATCCCAACACGCACCAAAAAATATAAAAGCTGATATGTAAATAACAGCTTCAAAAAGTGCAGCAACGCCAGCTATTTTTTGTATGTTATTCACACCTAATCCTTATTCATAAAACCTTGTTGTTACAGCGGTTAGCTTCCGCTAGTGTTGTTGATTAACTGTACGGTCTGATATTCAAACGCTAGGCTAGTTTGTCTACCTTTAACGGTTAATGTATCACCTTTTTTTAACCTAAACCAAAGCGATTTAGGTACCCCGCATATACGGTCATTGCCGAATAATTGGTAACTTTTAATGTAAACAGCGCCAGTACAATATTGACTGCTATAGGCTGTACTCACATATTTAACAATGAACTCATGGTTAACATGCTCATATTTACCTAGCGTAGTCAGTAAAACATGACCATATCTTGCTGTGGCGAGTGGACCACAAAGGTAAATTGCAATAAACAGTAGACTATAAATACCTGTTTTTTTTAAACCTTGATGGTGAATTTTATTTTGTTTGTTGGGGCGGATATCTAGCCGATATAGGCTTAATATGATAACCGCTAAGGCTAAATACCAAAGATGGTTAGCGGCTAAGGTATGTTCATTAATGATAATGTCATTTAGAAAAACACTGACAACAATGGCGATTAAAAACAGCTCAATGGCTTTTTGGGTGATATTAATCTCTTTTATAATCATAATTTTAAATACGGTTTTTGTGATACCTCACAAAAGCCACTTATTTCTTCCTTGAATTATTTTAGCTCAATATGAAGCTGTAGTTTGTCGATTTTATATCGCGAGTTAACTCAGTTCCTTAATCGCCCTACCAATACCATCTACCGTTAGCGGGTACATTTTGTTATCCATTAACTGCTGAATTATCGATATCGACTGATGATAAGACCAATGCTGCTGGGGTTGTGGATTTAACCAGGTCACTTTATTGAAGTGGCCTAATAGCCGATTCATATAATCACTGCCAGGTTTCTCGTTCCAGTGTTCAACACTGCCACCGCGGGCGACAATTTCATAAGGCCCCATTGTCGCATCGCCGACAAATATGACTTTATAATCTGATCCGTATGTTCTGATGACTTCTTCAAGGTCAATGGTTTGTTGATAGCGTCTGCTGTTGTCTTGCCATACTTTGTCATATAAACAATTATGAAAATAGAAAAATTTTAATTGTTTGAATTCAGTATGGGCGGCTGAAAAAAGCTCTTCACAGGTTTGAATGTAATCATCCATTGAGCCGCCAACATCAAAAAACATTAGCACTTTTACCGCATTGTGACGCTCAGGCTCCATGTGTACATCTAACAAGCCACCATTTTGAGCAGTGGAGCGAATAGTGGTGTTTATATCTAACTTTTCACTGGCACCAGTTCGGGCAAATTTACGTAATTTTTTTAATGCTAACTTGATATTACGGGTACCTAGCTCTCGGTCTTGGTCGAAGTTTTTAAACTCACGTTTATCCCAGACTTTAACCGCGCTGTTATTACGGTTACCCTCTTGCCCCACTCTTATGCCTTCAGGATTATAGCCATAAGCACCAAAAGGTGATGTTCCACCGGTACCGATCCATTTATTGCCACCAGCATGGCGTTTTTTCTGTTCTTCAAGTCGCTCTTTTAATGCCTTCATTAGCTGTTCGAGGCCACCTAAGGCTTTCAGCTGTTGCTTTTCTTCATCACTTAAATGCTTTTCAAATTCTTTACGTAACCAATCTTCAGGCAAGATTTGATCAAACACATCTATGCTTTCTATGCCTTTAAAGTATTCCGCAAAAGCGTTGTCATATTTGTCATAGTAAATTTCGTCTTTCACCATCACGATTTTGGCTAAGTTATAAAAATCTTCAACGCTTGCAAACACCACGCCTTTTTTTAATAAGGCAATAAGATCTAATAACTCCCGCAAACTGCAAGGTACGTTATGTTTTTTCAACGTAAGAAAAAAATCAATAAACATGATTTCACTACCTTTCTTTAGCGATTAGCGGTTTCTACGACTCATAAAAGCGAGTTTTTCAAGCAATGACACATCTTGTTCATTTTTAAGCAGCGCACCAAATAACGGAATAACGTCAGAATTTTTATCCAATAGACTCGCTTGAGAAATATCATCTGATATTAATAGCTTGATCCAATCAATCAGTTCAGAAGTAGACGGCTTTTTCTTAATGCCATTCACTTCTCGTAGGTCAAAAAATACTTCTAAGCTTTGCTTGAGTAGTTCTTGCTTAACATCTGGATGATGCACATCGATAATTTTTTCCATTTCGACTTTGGTGGGGAATTTAATGTAATGGAAAAAGCAGCGTCTTAAAAAGGCATCTGGCAGTTCTTTTTCATTATTTGAGGTAATGATGATAATCGGACGCTGTTTGGCTTTGATCACTTGCTGAGTTTCATAAACATGAAACTCCATCTTGTCTAATTCTTGCAGTAAATCGTTGGGAAATTCGATGTCAGCTTTATCAATTTCATCAATAAGTAAGATGGGTCTTTGCTCTTCTTCAAAAGCCTGCCATAACTTACCTTTAACGATATAGTTTGAAATATCATGCACACGTGCGTCACCTAACTGACTGTCTCTAAGGCGTGACACCGCATCGTATTCGTACAATCCTTGCTGCGCTTTAGTCGTCGACTTAATGTGCCACTGATACAACTTACAATTTAAAGATTTAGCTAACTCTTCCGCTAATTGAGTTTTACCGGTACCCGGCTCGCCCTTAATCAATAACGGTTTTTCTAATGCTATTGCGGCATTCACAGCCATAGTGAGATCACTTGACGCAATATAGTTGTCAGTACTTTTAAACATGCTTTTACCTATTGGTGATAGTTATATTGTTAGTTTTAGTTCTAGTGCTATTTTTAGTTAGTGTTTTATTTACCGTGTCTTATTCGGTCCAGGGAAAAGATATTGGTTGTTTGCTGATAGGCCTTATATTCAGAGCGTTTTTACACTGAATAGAACTCAGAAGGCACTGCGCCAGTATAAACAACTAAGGTGGTGTGCATTATTTTGGAGGTGATCAGTAAACCTACACCTAATAATCCACATATAACCACCGATTCTTGTTGCTATAAAGCTAGCCATGATGGGATAGCGGTAATGACTAATCCATTCCACACCATCCATTCAGCAAAATAATTTGGATGACGACTAAATCGCCATAAGCCCACATTACACACTTGATTGTTAATCCCTGTCGATTTCATTGCTTTCAAAAAAGCTAACTTTTGTATATCGGCAATAGTTTCCATCGCAAATGCAGCCAGCCACACAATAATACCGATAATCTCAAATATAGAAATTTGCGCGCCTGTATTGCTGCAATAATAAATGCAGGTAATGCCAAATACGACGCATTGGCCAAACCTTGTATTATCGCCTCTATTTGCTGCGCTAACGCCACGTTAGTTTTACCTGCTTTTTGCCAGCAACGTTTTTGGTATTCATAACGTGGCAATTCTTTTTGCAGGTGACCTGATGTCCACAGTTTTAACGCCCCAAACCTCATTCGGCTACCAGCAAAAATATAAGCCATACTGACTAATGCGACACGGGTTGAATCGCCGTCACTGTAACACCAAGTCATAATACCAATGAGTGTGAGCCCCATGGCCAACCTATATCAACCTAGGACATTCGGCCTGTACGCCATGTAGGTATACATACCACCAAGGTGAACATGAGTAATTGCAGCAAACCATTAACAAGATCAATTGTCGCCAAAGTATCACTAAATATTAAGAGTATCCAACCAGCAATAAAAACAAATAACGGTGTAAAGTATTTCATCTGTCATGTTTCCCCTACAGTTACGCAAGTTCAATAGCAACGGGTATACCATTAAGTACGGCATTACCCGTTAACGTGTCGACCTTACTTGCATCCGTTAAGTCATTCATACTGACACCCGCCTGTGTTGCTGCAACTGACATGCGTGTACCTTGTTGATTATGCCCCCAACCTTGAGGCATACACACCACGCCTTGGAGAATGTCATTGGTAATTGCGGCTTCTATGTGGATTTCACCCACCCGAGAACTCACCTTAAGCAATTGTCCTTGTTTAATACCGAGGGTTTGCGCATCTTGGGTATGGATCTCTAAGGTGCAGGGATTTTTACCTTTAACTAAACGCGCCGAGTTTTGCGTCCAGGTATTGTGACTTTTCACTAAACGGCGGCCAATTAAATCAAATGGATATGTTTGATCTCTTGGCGCAGTGGCCATCAGCGCATTTAAGCGTGATAAATCATCGAGGTATATTCGCGGCGCTAAGTCTATTTTACCTGTAGCCGTTTTAATCCTTTGCTCAATACACGGCATCAATGGGCCCATATCAATCCCATGTGGATTATCAATCAGCTTTTGTAAACTCATACCTTCTTCGCCATAAGCCCCTTGGGTTAATTCCCTATCTAAGATCATCTCAGGGGTATAAGGATCCATGGGGGTATTGGTCATACGTGATGATATTTCTTTTAAAATTTGCCAGTCACTACGCTGATTAGCATTTTTTTCAAACAATGGCGCTGAGTATTTAACCGTGTTCCTTACTGAAAAAGAGTTAAAGAAGATATCAAAATGCGAATTTTCAACGCCAGTGGTGCCGGGTAGAATAATATCGGCGTATTTTGTGGTTTCATTAAGGTAGATATCCACCGACACCATGTAATCCAACTCAGTAAATGCATCCGCTAATTGCTTGCCATTGGGCGCAGACAGTACCGGATTGCCCGCAATAGTAATCAAACTCTTTATTTGACCTTCACCTGGTGTTTGTATTTCTTCAGCCAAGGTGGAGACTGGGAATTCCCCGTTAAAAAATGGCAGCTTTCTAACCCGAGAGTGATATTGGCCAAATGATGATTTATGCCCTTTTACGTGGTTTCTTAGTAAATCATAAGCAGGCTGAGGAAACATAGCGCCACCAGCACGATCAAAATTACCTGTGATGATATTCAGTACATTGGTTAACCATTGGCATAAACCACCAAAGGTTTGTGTTGAGGCGCCCATACGGCTATAACAAACGGCTGAATCTGCGGCGGTCATATCAGCAGCTAGCTGACGAATACTCTGTGCATCGATACCGACAAAATCTGCAACATCTTCAGGATCATAACCTTTTACGACAGATTCAAGTGTCTCAACACCATCAGTCATGACGGCTAAGTGACGTAAATTCACTTTGTTAGTGGCAAACACACAATGAATTAAGGCAAATAGCAGTAAAGCGTCTTTTTCAGGGCGAATAAAAAAATGCTGATTGGCAATTTTAGCGGTACGTGAACATTTAGGATCGACGACAACGACTTTGCCACCTCTTTTTTGAATCGCTTTCATGCGTCCGATAACATTGGGCGCGGTCATCATACTGCCGTTTGACACCACGGGGTTGCCGCCAATAATTAACATGAAGTCGGTGCGATCGATATCTGGTACCGGGATTAACATACCAGCACCAAACATAAAGTTTGACGCCACATGATGGGGTAATTGATCGGCAGAGGCTGAGCTAAAACGGTTTATGGTGCCCAATGACTTGGAGAAGGGTTTTAGCATCATGGCATTACCCAGGCTGTGGGCATTGGGGTTACCCAAATACA
This sequence comes from Shewanella sp. 6_MG-2023, assembly GCF_030547195.1. Taxonomy (NCBI): domain Bacteria; kingdom Pseudomonadati; phylum Pseudomonadota; class Gammaproteobacteria; order Alteromonadales; family Shewanellaceae; genus Shewanella; species Shewanella sp. 6_MG-2023. The sequence goes on from NZ_JAUOQU010000005.1 coordinate 25,810, forward strand.
CTGCCAGTGCGTTTTTGCCATGTTGCTGTTGAATCGCTTTGAATTTTTCGGTTATTTCATCAAATGCCTCTTCCCATGAGATATCAACCCAACCTGATGTAGTACGTTTAATGGGGGTTTTTAAACGTTCTTCGTCGTAATAAAAATCTTCTAACGCGGTGGCTTTGGGGCAGTTGTAACCTTTACTAAAAGGATCGTTTTGATCGCCCTTTATCGATAAGATTTGTTTGTCTTTATATTTAATTTCCAAGCCACACATAGCTTCACAAATATTACAATTTCGGTAATGGGTTTTGACTTCACTCATGTTCATCCCTGACTTGGTTAATCTTGCTTTTAAAATTTTTCCATAAAAAAGAGCAAAGCTTATTCACTTTACTCTTTAATAGCTGTGTGGTTAAAAAAGGTCTTCAAACCACTTTTTAACCGAACCAATAACGACCATGGTTTTTAATTTAAATAACGCCATACTGTCGCCAGATTCGAGTGCTTCTTCGCCGCAGCGAGGATCTGAGCGTTGCAGTGCACCCGTCATGCTGTGATCGATTGGAATGGGTTCACAACCATGATCTGATTCACAGATAAAGTCCCACTTGTCGCGAGCGGGTAAATGACAAGCAAAACAATTGCCACCAAAACGATTATTCACATCGACAAAACCGCGGTTGATAATTTTTGAGCCATCTTCACTGACTTCTAACTCAAAAAACTCCCAATCACCTGTTACTGGTGAAGTGCCTGCCTCGCCTTTAACCATCACTTCTGTTGGAACCAACTGTACTACTGAGCCTGGAGGATATTTTGCTCCCTCAGGGGCATTGGCTACTGCCAATGTTGCGTCAAGATCCCCAAGTATGTTGTCGACATAAAAATGCCTTACTGGTGTCATATCGCGGATACAGCTAAAGCTGTTTTCATCAATATTGATAGCAGCTTGATGCGTTTTTAATTCATTAGCAGCATCTTCTAAGTTGTTAGCTTGTAAAGTCATTGAACCAGCTAAAAATAGCATGATAGAAGCTGACAGAGCATTAATGTGCAGTCGCTTAAATTTCATAGTGTTGTCCCTATAATTGTTATTTGTAAAATTGCTCACCCTTAGAGACTAGGTTTCGTTTTTGCTGAGTACTGTTTGTTGAGTACAGCTTGTTCAGTAGAGTTCGCTAAGTACTGTTTGTATACTAAGTGCTAGATACAGAGCGCCTAAAAACAGATCAGGTCATTATGCCCCTAATCTGCTATTAAAGTATTGAAATTTAGAACGTTAAATTCAAATGCAATCTTACTATTAGGTTATTGACTAAGAACGAAGCTCTTTTCTAAGTACTTTACCGACATTACTTTTAGGTAATTCATCTAAGAAGGTGACTTCTTTAGGGCGCTTATAATTAGTCAGTAATTCAGTGCAGTGCTCATATACCGCGGCTTCGTCTAAATCAGGATCTTTTCTAACCACAAACACTTTGACCATTTCTCCAGATGCATCACTTGGCGCTGCAACAGCAGCGGCTTCTAATATGCCTTCATGGCTAACGAGTACTTCTTCAATTTCGTTAGGGAAAACGTTAAAGCCGGAGACAATAATCATGTCCTTTTTACGGTCAACAATGGTAAAAAAGCCATTTTCATCCATGGTGGCAATATCGCCGGTTGCTAACCAGCCATCGATAAGGATTTCATCAGTAGCATCTTGGCGATTATGATAACCCTTCATCACTTGTGGGCCTTTAACCCACATTTCACCGGGCTCACCATTGGCAACGTCTTCACCATCGGGGCCTACTAAGCGGATATCCGTTGACGAGGCTGGCACGCCAATGGAACCGTTATAACTTTGTTGGTTATATGGGCTCATGGTGACTAATGGGGCGCATTCTGTTAATCCATAACCTTCTAATAAGCGAGTCTTAGTTACTTTTTCCCACAGTTCTGCGACGGGCCGTTGGACTGACATACCGCCACCAAAGCCCATTTTAAGAGAACTAAAATCTAGTTTGTCAAAACCTGGGGTATGTAATAAGCCATTGAATAAGGTATTCACCCCTGTAATAGCAGTAAAAGGATATTTAGCTAACTCTTTAACAAAGCCGTCCATATCACGTGGATTGGTGATTAGAATATTTTTACCACCAAAAGGCATAAAGGCTAGGCAGTTCGATGTAAGTGCAAAGATATGATAAAGCGGCAAAGCCGTAATCATGATTTCTTTACCTATTTCATAAACATTCTTAGTTACAGCTTTAGATTGCTCTATATTTGCCACCATATTACGGTGGGTTAACATAGCCCCTTTTGATGGGCCTGTCGTGCCGCCGGTGTATTGTAAAAAAGCTAAATCAGCACCGACAATTTCAACTGGAGTAAAAGATAATTTACTGCCTAAAGCTAAGGCTTTATTAAATTTTATTGCTTGAGGTAAGTTATATTCTGGGACTTGTTTTTTTACATGTCTTAGCGCGGTATTAATTAAAGCACCTTTAATTGTTCCTAAGCGGTCACCTACAGCAGTGATAATCACTTGTTCTACAGCGGTCTTATCAATAACGGCTTGTAGTACATTGGCAAAGTTTTCGAGAATGAGAATAGCTTTGGCGCCAGAATCCTTGAGTTGATGCTCAAGTTCCCGAGGAGTATAAAGCGGGTTAACATTGACGACAGTAAGCCCAGCTATCAGCGCACCAAACAGGGCTATGGGATATTGCAATAAATTAGGGATCATAATGGCAAATTTATCACCTTTTACTAGCCCTAGCTCTTGTTGTAGATAGGCCGCAAAATCAGTAGCCTGTTGCTCAAGTTCTGCATAGCTAATATCAACATCCATATTAACGAAGGCGGTGTTGTCTTTATATAACTTGGTATATTTAAAAAACAACTCAGCTAATGAACTGTATTTATCTGGATCAATCTCAAATTCAACCCCAGGTGGATAACTTTTTTCAAGCCAAATCTTTTCCATAATACTTGCCTCTTATTTATTATTGTTAAACCTTAAAGCACTTCAAACAAGCCCGCTGCACCTTGTCCGCCACCAATACACATACTTATGACTACGTATTTAACCCCACGACGCTTACCTTCAATTAATGCATGCATTACCATTCGAGTGCCACTCATACCATACGGGTGGCCGATAGAAATTGCACCACCATTAACGTTTAACCGATCTTCTGGAATATTTAAGTATTCTGCGCAATACAACACTTGAACAGCAAAAGCTTCGTTTATTTCCCACAAACCGATGTCATCCATGGTTAAGCCGTGACGCTCGAGTAATTTAGGAATGGCATAAATAGGACCAATACCCATTTCATCGGGTTCACAGCCTGTCACCACTGAACCGCGATAAACCCCTAATGGTTCAAGACCTCGCTCTTTGGCGAGTTCACGCTCCATAACAACCACTGCAGCAGCGCCATCTGATAACTGTGATGCGTTACCGCCAGTTATGGAGCCATTGTCTTTAACGACTTTTAAACCCGATAAACCCGCTAAATTGGTTGATGGACGATTGCCTTCATCTTTAGTTAAGGTTACCTGTTGCGGTGTAACCCCTCCTGTTTCTTTATCCATGACTAATTTAGTGCAAGTTACTGGCACTATCTCATCATCAAACTTTCCAGCCGCTTGCGCTGCTGCAGTACGTTGTTGTGATAATAAAGCGTAGTGGTCTTGTTGTTCTCTAGAAATGTTATAACGCTTTGCGACTACTTCAGCAGTATCAAGCATCGGCATATAAATGGCGGGGCGATAAGCTTTTACGTTTGGATCAACTACCCTGTAGCTATTTATTTTATCGTTTTGCACTAAACTCAGTGATTCACAGCCCCCTGCGACAACGATTTGCGAACCATCACAGACAATTTGGTTGGCCGCGATTGAAATCGACATTAAGCCTGAAGAACATTGACGATCAATTGTCATTCCGGGAACTGAAACGGGTAAATTAGCCGCCATGGCAACCTGACGGCCAAAATTCATTCCTTGATTGCCCTGAGTTAACACCACGCCAAAGATGCAGTCATCAATATCACTTGGCTCAATTCCAGCTCGTTCTATGGCGGCTGTGACCGTAGCAGCTGCTAAAGTCGGCGCAGAAAGATCGTTAAAAGCGCCCCGATAAGCTTTGCCTATCGGTGAACGTGCAGCTGAAACTATGACGGCTTCTCTCATAAATCCCCTCTCTTATTTTAATTATTTTAGTTTTTATATTGTTAGGTTCGGTATAAAGCAAACAAAACTGAGTCGCTAAATTTATTATGATTGTATGTAAAATTATTAGTTTAAGAATTAGTGCTGAGATTGCATAAACGCCATTGCTTTCATAACAAATTTCTCACCTTGCTTGGCGCCTGAAGTGAGTTCTGTTTGGCTTTCTTGCGCCGTTAACTCATCCCAATGAGCACGGACTTGTTCTGGGGTTTGTGAAGATTGAGGTAAAAAGCACCCGTCCGTTTCAAAGATGCTTGCGCTAGAATACCCGCCAGCTCCGGCACATAAAATGAATCGATTAGGCGCTTCATCATCACATAAGGTTAGCATCCCAGCAGTTACCGCCTCAGGTGCGAATGCTTTTACAATTTCTTCTGGCATTAAATCTTCCGTCATTCGTGTACCTGCAGTAGGCGCTAAGGCATTAATTCGAATGTTATTTTTAGCGCCTTCAAGTACTAAGGTATTCATCAAACCTAACACCGCCATTTTCGCCGCGCCATAATTTGACTGGCCAAAGTTACCGTACATGCCACTTGAGGATGTGGTCATCACAATACGGCCATAATTTTGCTGTTTCATGATTTCCCAAACCGCTTTAGTGCAGTTCACTGATCCCATAACGTGGACATCCATCACTAACTTGAAGTCATCTAGGAGCATTTTAGAAAATGATTTATCGCGTAAGATACCAGCATTGTTGATAAGAATATCAACCCGCCCCCACTTCGCCATGGCCTGCTGCACCATGTCTTCCACTTCGTTAAAATTAGCCACATTAGCACCATGACTTATGGCTTCTCCGCCCATAGTCTCAATCAATCTAACCACTTCTTGAGAGGCTGCACTTGAAGAGCCGCTGCCATCTCGAGCACCGCCTAAATCGTTAACCACCACTTTAGCGCCTCTTTTAGCTAACTCTAATGCGTGAGAACGCCCTAAACCATTTCCAGCGCCAGTAACTATTGCCACTTTTCCGTCAAAACTCATCGTCATAATGATTTCCTAATTGTTATATTTCTTTCTTGTTATTGTGGTTCCAGAAAAGTCTTTATTTAACCATTTGTACTGAAATCCATTGAGCAACCAGCGCTGGTGTATCACAGCCTTCTATTTCTATTGTTACTTCGGTAGATAATCTAAATTGTCCTGGTTTTTTCTGTTCAATAGATAAGGTTTTTGCAAAAGCACGAACACGACTGTTAACCGTTACAGGTTGTAAAAATCGCACTTTATCGAAACCTGCATTTAAGCCCATATAAAAACCATCGATGATGACGCTGAAGTCTTCGGCAAAATGAGACAGCATAGACAAAGATAAAAAACCATGAGCAATGGTGCAGCCGAACTGTGTCGATTTGGCTTTTTGTTCATCAACATGGATAAACTGATGATCGAGCGTGCAATCTGCAAATTGGTTTATTTGCTCTTGAGTAATGGTATGCCAATCAGTAGCCTCAGCTTGAAAGCCAATATACTTTGCAATGTCTTCTCTATTAATTACTGTTGGCATTATGTTGTCATTCCCTTGTCACATTTAATTAATGAATAAAAATCAAGCATTAACTCATGCTAATGTGGCCAATAAAATTACACAAATGAATAGATTTGATACCTTTACATTCCCGTAGCGAATAGTAGATGTGGAAGTTAAAAAGATAAATTGAATGAAAATTTACCCTGATAATAAAAAAGCATGACTGATAAAATCAATCATGCTTTTGAGGGGGTTATAAATTAATTTATAAGTTAAGCTTCAAAATCACCAGATACACAATACAACCTTTAAAACCAATCAGGTTGCATATCAAAACTTGTACTGTCAGAGGTTAACAAAATGGTTGACCAGTGCTCAATTTTCGGTAGTTCAAATCGATAAAAATATTGCTGAGCCTGCAGCTTACCTTGATAAAAGTTTTCATCTGCTTGATGCGGCTTTTTACTGAGTGCTTCTGTGGCTACTATCGCTTGTTTTAACCATAGCCATGCAATAATAATGTGGCCAAACAATTCCAGATATTTAACTGAGTTGGCTAATGCTAAGTCTATATTTTCAGTCGACATTGCCGTTAATACTGAGTCAGTAGTAATTTTTAATAACCTTACTGCATCACTTAACTGACTCGAAAACACTTTTAAATTTGGGTGTTTTTTTGCTACAGCAATGGTTTTAGTTATTTCGTCCAATGTTGCTATATAACCCTGCATCTTGTTCATAGGCACTTTGCGGGTCATTAAATCTAATGATTGAATGCCTGTTGTGCCTTCGTGTATCGGATTAAGACGGTTATCACGATAGAACATTTCCACAGGATGCTCATTAATATAACCATGGCCTCCCATTACCTGAATCGCATACGAGTTGGCTTTAGGCCCATATTCAGATGGCCAGGTTTTAATGATGGGGGTTAAAAAGTCTAATAGCGTGTGAGCATATTGTCGTTGCTCTATGGTTGGCGCTGTTTTCTCGTCATCACTTAATTGGGTGCCGTATAACACTAATGATAAAGCACCTTCTGCAATGGCCTTTTGCGCTAATAGCATACGTTTTACATCTGCATGCTCAATAATATTGACCATAGGGGATAACGGGTCTTTACAAGAAGGTAAACGACCTTGTGGACGGTTTTTGGCATAATCAACTGAGTACTGATAACCGGCGACAGCAAGTACAGCGCCACTCATGCCGACCATGATGCGGGCTTCATTCATCATGTGAAACATGTATTTCAAACCGCAATGTTCTTCACCCACCAAGTAACCTATTGAACCATTTTTTTCACCAAAACTCAGCGCCGTTGAGGTTTGCGCCCGGCCGCCCATTTTATGAAATAATCCTGCCAATGCCACTTCATTATCGTTACCGATTGTGCCGTCTTCATTTAATAAAAATTTAGGGACGACAAAAAGTGAAATACCTTTTACCCCTTGCGGTGCGCCACGGAGACGGGCAAGCACCAAATGGACGATATTTTCACTGAGATCGTGATCACCGCCCGAAATAAATATTTTATTACCCGTTATGCGATAACTGCCATCTTCAGCTTTAATCGCTTTGGTGGTTAAATCCCCTAAACCAGAGCCACTTCCCGGTTCAGTCATCGCCATGGTACCCATGAAGCGACCTTCACGCATTGGTTTAACCCAGGTTTCAATCAGTTCATCACTGCCGTGGGCTTCAAGTAAATTGGCGTTTGCCGTTGTTAGCATGTGGTAACCCATACCTACGCCCCCAGCCACACTAAGATAAGCGCCAGCTGCACTGGCGACAATTGGCGGCAGTTGCATTCCACCGACATCGTAATCTGCGGTGGCTGCAGCAATACCTGATTCATTGACGGCATCAATAGCAGGTTTTAATTCAGGTATGAGATGCACTTTAGTGCCATCAAATGTCGGTTGATGTGTATCTAACTTTTGGCGAATGGGAAGAAAATGCTTCTCTGCAATGGCTTTAGCGGTATTAACGACTTCATTAAATGTTTGTCGATCATGATCTTGGTAACGCTCACGAGTAATCAAAGCCTCACTATCAAACAGTTCATAAAGCATAAATTCAAGATCGCGTTGATTCATTAAACTAGCTGGCATAATTTGTTCTCTTTATTGGTCAAAAACTCGCTGTAAATCCTGTAAAACAGTGATTCCCTAAGCGTGACTAACTCACTCTGGCTAAAAGTTGCCTTTTAAAGGGCTGATACTCCGCCATCTACTGCGATACATTGGCCTGTCATATAGGTATTTGCTGGCGATAGCATCATCAACATCACCGCGACTATTTCTTTGGGCTCTCCGAGGCGTTTCATAGGTGCGCCGCGGCTCATTTTTTGTTGCTGCTCAGCATCTGCAAAATTGGTGACCATAGGGGTTAGCGTAAAGAATGGGCAAATTGCATTAACCCGTATATTGGCGCGGCCATATTCAACCGCAGCGGTTTTGGTTAAGCCAATAACCGCATGTTTTGCCATTGAATAAGCACTGCCTAATGCCGCGCCGCCAATACCCGCCATAGAACTGACATTAAGAATGACCCCTTCTCCTTGGGTCAGCATTTGTTGTATTTGATGACGCATGCCAAATTGCACACCTTTAACGTTTACCGCAAATTGGCTATCCATAATAGATTCATCTATCTGATGAAACGGCATAAACTCATGGGCAACCCCGGCGTTATTGACTCCAATATCTACACGACCAAATACCTCCATGGCAGTGTCTACCATTAATTTACACTGGTCATTTTTTGAAACATCGCATTTCATGGCTAGAATTTCTGCGCCTGTTGCCGCAATATCATCTGCCACTTTATGAACACCTGCTTCATTGATATCGCTGATCACTAGTTTAGCGCCACGATTTGCTAGTTCTTGGGCAAGTAGTTGTCCAAAACCTTGTGCCGCCCCGGTTATGATGGCGACTTTACCGCTAAAATCTAATAATGGATCCATGAGATAACTCCTGTAATTCGTGGTTTATTTGGTTATAGCAGTGAAAGCTGCAAGTTATTTTTGGGCGATTACTTGTAGGGCCATTTTTGCTAACGGTTCGACAAATGCGCCGACTTTATTAGCATTTTCGTTTGATGCATTGCCTTGGGATGCGCGTTTAGCAACGCCTTGAGCAATAGCGGCTAACCTGAAGAAACTAAATGCGAGATAAAACACCCAATTTTCAATGCGCTCGATACCCATTCTTTGGCAATATCGGGCTACATATTCCTCTTCGGTAGGGATACCTAAACTAGTACGATCGACACCTTTCAATCCGTCGATGCTACCCATACCTGCAGGCATTCTTAGTTGCATACATTGATAAGCTAAATCAGCATACGGGTGGCCTAACGTTGATAATTCCCAATCCAGCAGTGCAATGACCTTGGCTGAGTCTTTGGCAAACATCATATTGTCTAGGCGAAAATCGCCATGGACTAGACAGCTTCGACCGTCATCATTAGGTAAATTCGCTTCTAGCCATTGGCTTAGATCATTCATCGCTTTAATGGGGGTAATTTCAGTCTGGCGGTATTGAGAAGTCCAACGGGCTAATTGACGCTCAAAATAGTTACCTGCTTTACCATAATCACTTAACCCTACCTGCTCGACATCAACACTATGCAGCGCTACCAATACTTTGTTCATTTCATCATACATTGCTGTACGTTGCTCATTCGTGGCTATATCAGATAAAGATGCACTCCAATACACAGTGCCATCGCAATACTCCATCACATAGAACATCGAGCCGATGATGTTTGGGTCCTCACATAAGTGATACACCTTTGCGACTGGCACCTTAGTATCTTGCAATGCTTTGATCACTTTATATTCGCGATCCACAGCATGGGCTGACTTTAGCAACTTGCCAGGTGGTTGCCTGCGCAGCACATAGTTACCTGTTGCCGCTTGCAATTTAAACGTCGGGTTAGACTGGCCACCGGCAAACTTTTCAAGCGTAATGGGACCCTTAAAACCCGCAATATGGCGCTCTAGATACTGAGTTAATTGTTTAAGGTCTATTAAATTATCGTCTAACATGGGCAATTCTCTTTTAGACCACTTAGGGTCAATAGTTAACTTAATTTAGTGTCGCGAATCAAAACCACTTCACCCTTTTGATTACAGTCAGGTGATGCCAGATGTTAATTCGCTACCTTCTTAACTAAGTCACGTCCCAGTTGCATCATATGCACCTGATCGGGTCCATCAGCTAAACGTAAGGTTCGTTGCCCAGCCCAAGCATGAGCTAAAAATGTATCTTGGCTAACACCCACAGCCCCATGGCATTGGATTGCACGGTCGATGACATCAAGGGACATATTCGGGGCAACAATTTTAATCATGGCGATTAAATCTTTAGCGGCTTTATTGCCTTCGGTGTCCATTTTTTGGGCTGCTTTTAACGTCATCAATCGCGCTTGTTCAATCTGACAGGCTGACTTTGCAATATCTTCACGTACCGATTGTTGTTTTATCATCGGCTGACCAAACACAATGCGTTCACTGACACGTTTACACATTAAATCTAAAGCCCGCTGGGCGATGCCAACTGAGCGCATGCAATGATGTATCCGCCCAGGGCCTAAGCGACCTTGAGCGATTTCAAAACCTTTGCCCTCACCAACAATAATGTTTGCAACAGGTACACGGACATTGTCAAACATGACTTCAGCGTGGCCTTCTGGCGAGTCATCAAAACCAAATACCTTCATCGGCCTGACTAAAGTCACACCAGGGGTATCCATTGGTACCAGCACCTGTGACTGCTGTACGTAGCGATTGCTATTTCTTGGATCCGTTTTACCCATCACAATCATAATTTCACATTGCTTGCGGCATGCGCCACTGATATAGAATTTACGGCCATTAATGACATATTCATTACCGTCACGTTCTATACGTAATTCAATATTGGTCGCATCACTTGAAGCGACTTCTGGCTCTGTCATCGCAAAAGCTGAACGAATTTTGCCTTCCAGTAATGGTTCTAACCATTGTTTCTTTTGGGCTTCGTTACCGTAACGAGCTAATACTTCCATATTGCCAGTGTCAGGTGCAGCGCAGTTAAATACTTCAGGCGCCCACATGACTCGGCCCATTAACTCTGCCAGCGGTGCATATTCAAGGTTGGTTAACCCTGCACTATATTTGCCATAGGTAACCGGTAAAAATAAATTCCATAAGCCTTCCGCTTTTGCGATTGCCTTGAGCTCTTCCATTAAAGGAGGGGTTGACCAAGGTTCAAGTTCAACTTGTTTATGCATTGCTGCTTCGTTAGGAAAAATATGTAAATCCATAAATTTGCTGACACGTTTCATTAGCTGCTGAACTTTAGGACTGTATTCAAAATCCATTTTATTCCCCTTTCAATCTGAACATCATTTTTTGCATTACAAACAGTGCAGTACGCAGGTCATGTCGTCAGTTAACAATCAACTAAGCGACATCAGTGATTTTTTGTTAAATGGTTTAATCTCGTCTATCGCATTGGACTTAATCTTATTTACCCACTGCGGATCAACGAGTAAAGCGCGGCCAATACCCACTAAGTCAAACTCATCGTTATTTAAACGGATCAGTAATTCATCAATACCCGTTGGGTTAGATGTGCCAGAAAGATCGGCGTTACCTTCACCGATAAAGTCAGCATCTAAACCAACATTACCCACTGTAATAACGGGTTTATTGGTAAGCTTTTTAGTCCAGCCCGCTAAATTAAGATCTGAACCTTTAAACTCAGCAACCCAAAAGCGTCGGGTACTTGCGTGGAATATATCGACACCGGCATTGCTGAGTAAACATAAGAAAGTTTCTAATTCCTCAGGGGTTTGGCAAAGCTTGGCGCTATAATCTTGTTGTTTCCACTGAGAAAATCGGAAAATAATTGTAAAGTCTGCACCTACAGCTGCACGTATGGCTTTGACAATCTCAACACCGAAACGAGTGCGATTTTCAAGTGAGCCACCATATTTATCATGGCGTTGGTTGGTGCCTTCCCAGAAAAACTGATCAACTAAGTAACCATGTGCCCCATGCACTTCGATAGCATCAAATCCAATATTTTTCGCATCCAATGCTGCTTGGGCAAATGAAGCAACAACGTCATCAATATCGGCCTGAGTCATAGCGACACCATTTTCTGCGCCAGGTTTGTATAAACCAGACGGACTATGGGCAGGCGCTTCTTTATCTGGACCTATGCCTAATTTTCTGACAGACCCCACATGCCAAAGCTGAGGGGCAATTTTTCCGCCAGCGGCGTGTACTTCATCTACCACATGCTTCCATCCTGCAAGGGCCTTCTCTCCATAAATCGCGGGCACGTTTTCATAACCGTTAGCCGCTTTATGGGAAATAAAGGTACCTTCGGTAATAATTAAACCTACATCACCTTCTGCGCGGCGACGATAGTAAGCCGCAACATCTGCAGTAGGCACATAGTTTGGCGAAAAGGCACGTGTCATTGGTGCCATCACGGTTTTATTTTTTAATGACAAACTTTTGCTGCTGAAAGATTCAAATAGTTTATCGATACTATTATTGGTGTTATTCGGAGTGCTGTTGTTAGAAATAGTGCTGTTTTGACTGCTCATAATTTTTTTCCTAACACGGGTTTTTATTGGTTATTGTTTTTAGTTATTTGATGCGAATTGACTGCTATTAATAACGGCTTTTGCCATAATCTCGTTAATTAACCGATTAAATAGCCACCATCCACATTAATCGCGGTGCCTGTGGTATAGCTAGAAGCGTTAGAGACGAGATACAATACTGTGCCGGCCATTTCGTCTGGCTGCGCCACACGTTTCATTGGCACGTGATGCATCATTTGTTTGAGGATTTTAGGGTTGTCGACTAATGCCGAGGCAAATTTAGTATCTGTGCCGCCAGGTAGTAACGCATTAACTCGAATATTAAACTGAGCACATTCTTTGGCAAAAGCGTGCGTCATTGAAATTACCGCAGCTTTGGTTATCGAATATATACCTTGATAATCACCCGGGATAACGCCATTAACGGATGCCACATTGACAATAGATCCACCGCCACTTTGCTTCATCAATTTAGCGCCTTGGGTAGACATAAAGAAATAGCCACGAATGTTAACGTCGACAGTTTTTTGAAAGGCACTTAAATCAGTATCCATAATGTGGCCGAAATATGGATTAGCGGCGGCATTGTTCACTAAAATATCTAACTTGCCATGCTTTTGTGTAATAGCGGCAAACAGCGAGTCTATTTGTTCCATCTCACCAATATGACATGCAATTGCCTCTGCACTGCCGCCAGCGATAACAATGTCATCGACCACTTTATTACACGCATCAAGTTTTCGACTTGAAACGATAACATGCGCGCCGTACTGGCCTAAAAGTTTCGCAATACTTTCACCAATACCACGACTCGCGCCAGTGACTAATGCTACTTTCCCTGTTAAATCAAATAAGTTGATCTCTGCCATGCTTAATCCCTATCTATTTTTAAGTTGTTTTATGCGGCGTTATCTAAAGGTTACCCAGTCTTCTCCTGCTTGCTCTAAATGACTATAATTATTTAAATAATCGATACTTAACATCTGTTCTGAAAATAATAATTTAGTAACACTGGTATTTCTAACCTGCTGATTTATCATCAATAATTCTTTATTGGTTAATTTAAGGATATGTTGAATGATGACTGAAATTGTTCCGCCGGAAGTAAATACCAATATATCTTTTGATTTTTTTGCATTGTCATCATTAGCACTAAGCTGGCGTTTAGTGGCCAACTCTTGATCTATTATATTTTGTAGCGCACGGATGCAGCGTAACTTGAACTGCGGCCAGCTTTCTTTATATTCGTCATGTTTATCACTGAACATCCAGCGTTCTAACGCCAGTGCAAATTCTTTTTGAAAGGTTTTATTGGGGTGCTGCAATTTATTGATATCTTCACTCATCTTGGGGAAGTTTTGCCATTGAGGGTGGTGTTTTTTTAAAATATCAACATGGTCAAATTCATTAAAGCCCGAGTGAATAATCATCGGTACTGTGCTGGTTTGATAACCTTTATTAAATCCAGATAATGTTTGCCCATGGCGTAACAGATCGCCACAATAAAACTTACTTGGCTGGGCTCTTGCGCGCCAATATTCACCAAGAAGCTGTGCTTGTTGTTCACCTTTTTTTGACAGCTGATCGTAATCAGCACTTCCAAAAGAAGCTTGCCCATGTCTTATCAAATATATTGCAGCCATATAAATACTCAGTGTGATATTGGGTTTTAAGCAGCGAAACAAAAAACGTTTATTGATGCTTCAATTTGTTTATAGCTTTTAATTACCACCTGCACGTTTATTGACTAACAACTGCTGGTGGTTTAGTTACCTTTGTAATCGGGCTGTTTAAAATCGACTTGACTATGCTAAGGTTGCAACCTAGATTAAACAAATGAATAGTTCTTATACCCTACTATTTATATTTTAAATAGTTAGGCTGATAAATTTTGACCAGCGTAGGTTGAATTTTTTTGATTAAAGTTAGCAGTGTAGATTTTTAGCAAGGATGCAATGGTGTCAGCATGAAAATAGATTTAAATTTGTTTGTGGTTTTTGATGCAATTTATTGTGAGGGAAATATAACAAAGGCGGCTTCTGTACTGAATTTGTCTCAACCCGCAGTCAGTCATTCCTTAGGTAAGTTGCGTGCTCACTTTGATGATGCTTTATTTGTGCGACAAGGTAATGAAATGAGACCGACGCCGGTGGCAAAGAATGTTATTGCGGATGTGCGTGAAGCCTTACATCAGCTACAGGTTTGTTTGGTGCAATCAAGGCAGTTTGAGCCGTCAACCTCCCGTGAAAATTTTTCACTGTCATTGCATGGTTCATTAGAACCCTACTATTTACCGCCACTACAGCAAAGTTTATCTAAAGAGTCTCCGACGATAAATCTACGCAGTAATAAACGCGTAAGGCGTAGTGATTTAGAAAATAAATTAGCCAGTGGCGATATCGATTTAGCCATTGATGCACTTATTCCTGTTAGCAATAATATTTTGCATACCCAACTAGAACTAGATCAAGTGGTGGTGGTGGCACGCAAGGAGCACCCTACTATTAATAGCAGCTTAGATTTGGATACTTATTTACATCTTCAACATGTTTTAGTGTCTTCGCGCTCAACAGGGCCAGGACTTGAAGATTTTGAATTATCACGCTTAGGCTTACATCGTAAAATATCATTACGCTGCCAACATCCTTTTTCGGCATGCCGTATTATCACCAATAACGATATGTTGCTCACATTGCCTAGAAGAGCAGCTGAGATGTACAGTGAATTGTTTGATATCAACATTTATCCGATGCCTGTTGAATTGCCGGGCATTGACGTGCATTTATATTGGCATGTGAATGTCGATAAAGAGCCCGCTAATAAGTGGCTTCGTAATAAAATGATTATGGCGGCATCAAATAACTAAACTAACAATTAATTGGCCCGTTAAAAGCTTGTCAGTAACTGAACCTAGACTTAATCAATAATATTGGCTTTGATTTGAAAGTTTGATGCAAGCTGTAGTTAAGCACTGTTAACGTTTTGAGGTACCAACTCGTCATCTACTAATGAAGTTTGACATTCACTATGTCGGTAGTACTAACTTGGTTTAAAGAAGGTGATTTTAGTTTTCATAATGCTTAAATCACCCTAACTCAGAAAACATTTCTATTAAGTTGTTAGGGTTATCGGCAGGATGCTGGCAGTGTATCCGTTCTTTACAACTGAGCAGACATAATTGCCATAACTGTTGCTTTGTTTGAGTGTCTAAACTTCTAAAGTCAGCAACGCACAATTGGCCTGATTGAATTAACTTAGCAAGTTTATCGATGGATATTGAAATGTTTAATTGGGACATACTATTTTCTCAATTGATTTTTTGGTTATTATAACTAATTGAGAATGATTATCAATAAGATTCAGCCTTTATCTTTGACTATTTATTGTCAGCTAAAAAATCAAACCATGTTGATTGCGGCTTTCCGTCAATTGAATAGTTAACTAGCGCGCGCCAAACCATATAATTACTACTACAGGAACCGTAAATAGCACTACCTTTATAGTGGTTAGGATTACTGTTTTTTTCTGCAGTAAGATTTACCGGTATTACCCCCATAAACATGTCTCTTCCTTCGATTCGCATTTTTACATCAGTGACAGGGACGGAAAAGTGTAAATCAATACTCAAAGGTTTTTCACTTGGTGTGAAAACGGGGTTAATCATCAGCATAATGTCGACACTGTTAACATTTAACTTACATACCCCTTGTTGAAATTGGCACAAACTGCTGTCTATTACATCAGATGTTACTGTTTTAGTGTTTGATTGAGGATTACATCCACCTAAAAACACTATAAAAAAAGAGCCAACAATCCATTTTGTTAAAAACTGCACAACTTTTAACCTCTCGATTCATATTGATAACATTATCTTTAGGAAATTGATCTAGATCAAGTTTACACTTAGCTCACATATATCTTTTTTGACTTAGCTCAAGTATCATTGCATTGCCTCGTGATAGTTATAAAAAACATGAGGTAACACCTTGACAATAATTAAAAAAGCAACTCTAAAACAGATACTTTTTTAACCACCTGTCACCCTAAACAGGTAAAGATCTTTCTTTACTAATTTTAAAGTAAAAGTAATAAGCCGTGGAAGCATTATGATGAACCATTCCCAGCCTACAGGCGCTGATTACAATTACACCGTTGTTCGCCAATTTGCATTAACCACAGTATTGTGGGGAATCGTTGGTATGGCAGTTGGTGTATTGATTGCGGCCCAGTTAATCTGGCCACAACTAAACTTTGAAACTCCATGGTTAACGTATAGTCGTTTACGACCTTTACATACGAATGCCGTGATTTTCGCGTTTGGTACTTCAGCCCTTTTCGCAACATCCTACTATATCGTACAACGCACTTGTCAAACCAAACTGTTTGCACCTAAATTAGCTGCTTTCACGTTTTGGGGATGGCAAGCCATTATCCTCTCTGCTGCAATTACATTACCAATGGGTTTCACCTCTGGTAAAGAATATGCAGAACTTGAGTGGCCAATTGATATCGCCATTACCATTGTCTGGGTGAGTTATGCAATTGTGTTCTTTGGTACCATTATCAAACGAACAACATCGCATATTTACGTTGCAAACTGGTTCTTCGGTGCTTTCATCATTACGGTTGCAGTATTGCACATTGTTAACTCAATGGCGGTACCAGTAAGCTTATTCAAATCCTATTCAATGTATTCTGGCGCAGTAGATGCCATGGTGCAGTGGTGGTATGGCCATAACGCTGTTGGTTTCTTATTAACAGCAGGTTTCTTAGGTATGATGTACTACTTTGTACCTAAGCAAGCTGGTCGTCCGGTATATTCTTACCGTTTATCAATTGTTCACTTTTGGGCATTGATTGCGTTATATATCTGGGCAGGTCCGCATCATCTTCATTACACTGCTTTACCTGATTGGACACAAACATTGGGTATGGTGATGTCGCTAATTTTATTCGCACCTTCTTGGGGCGGTATGATTAACGGTATTATGACACTGTCTGGTGCTTGGCATAAACTGCGTACAGATCCAGTATTACGTTTCTTAGTTGTTTCATTATCTTTCTATGGTATGTCTACCTTCGAAGGACCAATGATGGCAATTAAAACCGTAAACGCACTGTCTCATTACACTGACTGGACTGTTGGTCACGTTCACTCTGGTGCGCTTGGTTGGGTTGCGATGGTTTCAATTGGTTCTTTATACCATTTAATTCCTGTGCTATTTGGTCATGGCCGTATGTACAGTACTAGCCTAGTTAACGTCCATTTCTGGTTAGCGACAATTGGTACAGTTTTATACATAGTATCAATGTGGATCTCTGGTGTGATGCAAGGTCTAATGTGGCGCGCAGTTAACTCTGACGGTACTTTGACTTATAGCTTTGTTGAAAGCTTAGAAGCATCTTATCCGTTCTACTTTGTTCGCTTTATTGGTGGTGTGTTCTTCTTAACGGGTATGTTTATCATGGCGTATAACGTGTTGCGTACCGTTAATGCCCCTAAAGACACCCTTCCAGCATTAGCTGAAGCCAAAGCATAAGGAGCAGAACGATGAAATTTAATCATGAAATAATCGAAAAAAACATCGGCCTGCTTGGTATTTTTACTGTAATCGCAATTAGTTTCGGTGGTCTAGTACAGATCACCCCTTTGCTTTTCCAAAAAGATACTACTGAACCAGTTGAAGGTTTAAAGCCGTACAATGCTTTGCAGATTGAAGGTCGTGATATTTATGTCCGTGAAGGTTGTTACAACTGTCACAGCCAAATGATCCGTCCTTTACGTGCCGAAACTGAACGTTACGGTCACTACTCTGTTGCTGGCGAATCAGTTTGGGACCACCCATTTCAGTGGGGGTCTAAACGTACTGGTCCTGACTTAGCCCGTGTTGGCGGTCGTTACAGTGATAAATGGCATGAAGTGCATTTAATCGACCCACGTAGTGTAGTGCCTCAATCTAATATGCCTGCTTACCCTTGGTTAGCAGATACCAAATTAGATGGAAAACTAACGGGCAATAAAATGCAAATCTTAAGTAATTTCCACCCGGATCATAATTTGTATACCGCGGAAGAAATTGCAGGTGCTGAAGCTGCTGTTAAAGGCAAAACTGAACTTGAAGCGTTAATTGCTTATCTTCAGTCTTTAGGTCATGCACTGAAATAAGGAGGCAGTTATGGATTATGGAACATTACAAGGCATTCTAACCATTATTGTTATGGTGGTATTTGCCGGTATTTTCTATTGGGCTTATAGCTCAAAAAGCAAAGCCAAATTTGATGAAGCTGCTAATCTGATTTTTTCTGAAGAAGAAATCGCGACACGCGCTAATAATTCAGGAGATAATAAGTAATGAGTATCTTTTGGAACGTTTGGATTATTTTTCCAACATTATTAGTTATCGCCGGTTGTTTTTTCCTGCTTAGAGCTTGCTCTAAGAACAACACAGGAATTGATGAAGGGGAATCAATGGGTCATAGCTTTGACGGCATTGAAGAACTCAATAACCCACTACCAAAGTGGTGGTCTTATATGTTCTACATCAGTATCGTGTTTGGTTTGATTTATCTAGCACTTTACCCCGGTCTTGGCAGCTATCAAGGGCTATTTGGTTGGACAAGTTCGAACCAAAGTGTTCGTTCAATCGAAGAGTCTAAAGCAGCGGTTGAGTTAGCTACTGCAGAGCAACGCCTTTCTCAGTACGATCGTGAAGTCGCAAGTGCTGACAAGCAATACGGCCCTATCTTTGCTGCTTATTTAGCTACGCCAATTGAAGAGCTAGTTAAAGACGAAGAGGCACTTAAAGTTGGTGGGCGTTTATTCCTACAAAACTGTGCTCAATGTCATGGTTCGGATGCTCGCGGTAGTGTTGGCTTCCCAGATTTAACCGATGGTAATTGGTTATATGGTGGCGATCCTGCAACTATTAAGACAACGCTGATGAATGGTCGTAACGGCATGATGCCTCCTAAAGGCGGATTACCCATCGAAGATAGTGAAATTCGTGGCTTAGCTGAATACGTGTTTAAACTATCAGGACGTGATCATGACGCTACGTTAGCAGCTCAAGGTCAAGGTTCATTCATGAAAGGCTGTTTTGCTTGTCATGGTATGGATGGCACTGGTAATAAGTTTATGGGCGCACCTAATTTAACTGATGATGCTTGGTTATATGGCGGAAGCCGTTTACAAGTTATGCAATCAATTGCAAATGGTCGTTCAGGTGTTATGCCAGCGTGGAAAGATATCCTAGGTGAAGAAAAAGTTCATGTAGTATCTGCATACGTTTATAGCTTATCAAACAAATAGTTACAGCTTGATAACAAAAAAGGCCTCGTTTAAACGAGGCCTTTTTTTTAAGTGATTATTAATGGTTTTCAGGTTAAAATAGATTAATAATAAAAGTTAATAATTAGGACCGTTTTATGTCTGCTCCTCTTCCCTGGTATAAGCACTTTTGGCCTTGGTTTATCGTTGTTCTTCTTTTTGTTGTTGTCCTTAAAAGCATGGTTGCGATGAGTATCGCCATTGATAATGCTGACTCCTTGGTTTCAGATGATTATTACAAAGAAGGCAAAGCCATCAATATGGATTTGCGTAAAATTAAGCAAGCTAAAAACTTAGGCATGCAATACTTAATTGAAGTTGACGATCACGAACTTAAAATATCTCAACATGGCGGTCCTGCATACCAAGCCGTATTGAAAGTCAGTTTTATTCACCCAACCCTTGAAGAAAAAGATTTCAACATTAATGCCACTGCTGATGGCAACGGCACATATCGAATTGGTTTATCAGAAGCGATTTCTGGGCCATGGAATGTCCGACTTGAAGGCTTTGATGCAAGCTGGAGAATCCAGCAACGTATTGAAATTCATGATGATGTCGAATACTGGTTGAATTAATATATATAATGCAAAACTGCTATCACTGTAATGAACCTGTTTTAACTGGCAATGAATTCACCACTTTTATCGACAACCAAGATCAGCTTATGTGCTGTCCTGGTTGTCAGGCGGTTTCACAAGCTATTATTGATTCAGGTCTGGCGAGTTATTACCAATATCGAAGTGAACCGGGTAGCAAACAAACTGCCCTGGTCCCAGCTGAATTAGCGCAATACTCAGCTTATGATATCCCTGAAGTTCAACAAGACCTTACCCACAAAGTTGATGGTATCAATACCATTTCAGTTTCGATTGACGGTATAACCTGTGCGGCATGCGCATGGTTAATTGAACATAAGCTAAAACAATTAGCGGGTATTACTAACATAAGCGTAAATTCTACCACGCAGCGCGCTTTAGTTAGTTGGCATGAAGAGTCACTGAAACTCAGTGAAATTCTTGCGGCGATAAGCCGTATTGGCTACCAGGCTGCGCCTTATCAAGTGGATGAGCAAGAAAAGCAAAGTAAAACAGAAGGCCGAAAGTTTTTATTACGCTTAGGCTTAGCTGGTTTTGCTACCATGCAAGTGATGATGTTTGCATTGGCCTTGTACTCTGATTACTTCACCCTCCAAGATACTCAAATGCGCGATTACTTTCGCTGGGTCAGTATGACCTTGGCCGCGCCAGTGGTATTTTATTCTGCTCAGCCTTTTTATTTCAGCGCCATAAGAAGTTTACTTAGCGGTAAACTCAATATGGACTTATCGGTATCAATTGCAATCGCCGGAGCTTATATTGCCAGTTGTTTTGCAACGATTAATGGCAATGGAGAAGTGTATTTTGAATCTGTCTCCATGTTTACTTTCTTCCTATTACTTGGCCGCTATTTTGAACAAAAAGCCAAACAAACTGCATCCGTCAATTCAAGTAATCTTCATAAACTGGTGCCATTAACAGCTCATTTAAAACTTGATGGTGATATTTCAGAAATACCTGCCAAGCGATTAAAATTAGGCGATATCATCCTTGTTAGACCGGGCGATATCGTTGCCGCTGATGGGGATATTATTGAAGGGAAATCGGGTCTTAATGAATCAATGCTCACAGGTGAGCAAATGCCTCTCATTAAAACCATTAATGACAGTGTATTTGCTGGCACAATTAATATTGATCAAGCCCTGACGGTAAAAGTCACCGCTTTAGGACAAGATCAACTCGTCGCTGAAATTATTCGCTTGCAAGAAGTGGCTTCAAACACCAAACCTGCTATTGCGAAACTGGCTGATAGGTTAGCGCGTTATTTTTCAGGTACGATTTTAGCAATTGCGTCGTTAACCTATGTGGTGTGGTTACAAATTTCACCAGAAGATGCATTTTGGGTGA
Source organism: Shewanella sp. 6_MG-2023 (assembly GCF_030547195.1). Classification (NCBI taxonomy): domain Bacteria; kingdom Pseudomonadati; phylum Pseudomonadota; class Gammaproteobacteria; order Alteromonadales; family Shewanellaceae; genus Shewanella; species Shewanella sp. 6_MG-2023. Next base: position 47,384 of record NZ_JAUOQU010000005.1, read on the forward strand.
CATTATCGGTATTAGTGGCAACCTGTCCTTGTGCCCTCGCCCTTGCTACGCCAACTGCGATTACTTGCGCGACGGCTATTTTTACCAAACTGGGTATAATCACCCGAAAAGCTGGGGTATTTGAAAAACTGCCTCGTATCAACCATGTCGTATTCGATAAAACCGGTACCTTAACTTGCGGCACTATTTCACTTGAAAGTATTGTATTAACCGATAGCCAAAATGAACAAACCGTTTTAGCCTATGCCGCCGCATTAGAAACTGGCTCACTTCACCCAATTGCCAGTGCATTTAAAGCCCATGCTCACAGTGATATTTGTGCCACCGACATACAGCATCACGTTGGCTTAGGCATATCAGGTAACATTAATACTGATGTCGTTAAAATTGGTAATGCTGAATTTGTGGGAGTCGATGCCAATCAGTGCAACGGCAAACTGTTGTGGTTGTCTGTGAATGGCATTATTACAGCCTGTTTTTCCCTAAAGGATGCTCTCAGGGTAGATAGTCTAGAAACCATAAAACAACTTCAACATCAAAATATCGATGTTAGTATTGCTAGTGGTGACTGTGCCAGCCATGTGAACGCTATCGCGCAGCAGCTTAATGTTAAAAATAGTTATGCAGGACTTAACCCTAAAGATAAACTAGATTTGATAAACAAATTACAACAAACACAAGATGTGGCAATGTTTGGAGATGGCATTAATGATGCTCCCGTTTTAGCCGGAGCCAATTTATCCGTCGCGATGGGAAGTGGCAGCGCTATCGCTAAAAATAGTGCTGATTTGATTTTACTTGGTGATCAACTATCTAAGTTTAATCAAGCAATTACAGTTTCAAAGTTAACAAATAAAATAATAAAACAAAACTTAATTTGGGCGTTTGCTTACAATGTCATTATTCTACCGCTAGCGGTTACCGGTCATGTAGTACCGTATATTGCAGCGATTGGAATGTCAGTTAGTTCGATTATTGTCGTATCTAACAGCTTACGCTTACTCAGGATAAAAATATGAGTATCATCTACGTACTAATTCCTATCGCAATGCTATTTGTTGCAATTGCTGTTGCCATCTTCTTTTGGGCAGTCAAAAGTGAACAATTCGACGATTTAGACCGTCAAAGTGTTTCTATTTTATTTGATGAAGATAAACCAAGTGAAACAGAATCAGAGAAAAAGAATTGATTGAATACAATGTATGGGGTGCTTTTTTAGTTGGATTAATGGGTGCGGCACATTGCTTTGGCATGTGTGGTGGTTTAGTTGGCGCATTTGCATCTAACTTACCCAATACAGCATCAAATCAGCTCGCCAATCAGTTAAGTTTTTTATTAAGCTACAATCTAGGCAGGATACTCAGTTATACCCTAGCTGGTGCATTAGCTGGAGCCAGTACCGCAGCCTTAGGTTATATGTTTGACCTTGATAACTATCTTATCGGCCTGCGTATTTTTGCTGGCATTATGATGATAGCCACAGGGCTTTACATCGCCCAGCTTTGGTTTGGTATCGTGCAAATCGAAAAAGTGGGCAAAATGTTATGGCGTTTTTTAAAGCCATTGGCTAACAAATTGTTACCCATTAAACATAAACATCAAGCCGTCATGGCTGGTATAATATGGGGTTGGTTACCATGCGGTTTAGTCTATAGCACCTTAACTTGGGCTGTTGCGGCTGGTAATGCCCTTGATGGCGCCTTAATCATGTTAGCTTTTGGTTTAGGTACATTGCCCGCGTTACTCAGTGCCGGTGTAGCGGCGAAAACGTTAGCTCAATGGGTACAAAAAAAGCAGGTCCGAATGATAAGTGGGATCTTGATTGTAGTATTTGGGCTACAAACTATATATATCGCCATCATGCAGCTAAACTAGCTGTAACTTTGTTATTAGTTTAACATGGCTAAGTAGTAATTAATTGAGAGTACATATGCCTATAGACCCAACTAAACAACTTCGAGCATCAACCGGAGGTTGTGCGATACATTGTCATGATTGCAGTATGGAATCATTATGTATCCCCTTCTCGCTTAATAACAACGAGTTAGATAGACTCGATGAGATTATTGAGCGTAAAAAGCCAGTGCAAAAAGGTGACCAAATATTTAAGTCTGGTGATCCTCTCAAGTCTTTATTTGCTATTCGATCTGGCACAATTAAAAGCTACACCATCACAGAGCAAGGCGATGAACAAATCACTGGCTTTCATTTAGCTGGTGACGTTATCGGCTTTGATGGTATTCATTCTCAAATTCATCAGAGTTTTGCCCAAGCATTAGAAACTGCAATGGTATGTGAAATACCGTTTGATACTTTAGATACCTTAGCGGGCAGTATGCCAAAACTTAGACAACAGATAATGCGTCTCATGAGTAATGAGATCATGAGCGATCAAGAAATGATTTTGTTGTTATCTAAAAAGAATGCCGAAGAACGCCTAGCCGCATTTATCAGCAATCTGGCTAACCGTTTTGGTAGCCGCGGTTTCTCACCTCATGAATTTAGATTAACCATGACCCGTGGTGATATTGGTAATTACCTTGGGCTAACAGTTGAAACAATTAGCCGCTTACTTGGCCGTTTTCAAAAGTCAGGCTTTATTGAAGTTAAAGGCAAATACATCACTATTGTTGATCATAAAGCACTGAGTCAGTTAGCGGGTAATTCGCGGATTGCAACCTAGGCCTAACAACTTTTCAAAGTTTGATCTCTCTCAAAGTATTTTATGGCAATAACAGTGATAGTTAATTAACAGAGTTTAACATTTTAGCTTGGAGGTTTTATGAAGGATTATAATAAGATACTCGTTGTCATAAACCCTATGACAGATCATCAACCTGCGTTAGCTAGAGCTGTTGAGCTAGCGAGTAAGTCCAACGCAACTATCACTGCATTTCTCACTATTTTTGACTTCTCCTACGAGATGACATCAATTTTATCCAGTAATGAGCGTGAAGCTATGCGTCAAGGCGTTATAGCTCAACGTGAAACTTGGTTAAATGAAGCCATCGAAAGTTATACTAAGACTGGAATGTCTATTGATGCGAAAGTAGTTTGGCACAATCGCCCATTTGAAAGTGTTATTAAATACGCTATCGATGAACAATTTGATTTGTTGGTCAAAAGCACCCACGAGCACGATAAACTCAAATCAATTATTTTCACCCCTACTGATTGGCATTTATTACGTAAAGCGCCTATTCCTGTTCTTATGGTTAAAGAACACGATTGGCCAGTAGCAGGTAATATTGTTTGCGCAATAAATGTAGCGTCTGAAGATGAAGATCATCAGACTCTTAATACCAAAGTTATTAAAAACGCCTTAAATTTAGCCGATAAGTTTTCAGCTAAAGTGCATTTAGTTAATGGCTATCCAGGTACCCCTGTCAATTTAGCCATAGAATTGCCAGAGTTTGATGCCGCAAGTTATAACGACACGGTCCGAATGCAGCATGAACAACGGATCCAATCTATCGCCCATAGCTTTGATATTCCATTAGAAAATTGCCATGTTGAAGAAGGTCTGCCTGAAGATATTATTCCTGAATTAGCCACAAAGTTAGACGCTGAGTTAGTTATTTTAGGTACAGTGGGTCGTACAGGTTTTTCTGCCGCACTAATTGGTAATACAGCAGAACATGTTATTGATAGCATTAACTGTGATCTACTCGCTATCAAGCCAGATGGGTATAAGTCACCTCTAGAAGAGTAAATCCTTTACCCTAAGGCAGAATGCTGGAATAATACGCGCCCTGAAACAAATGGTTACTGGGCGCTTTTTTATGTCGCAAATGCAACAACAAAACAAACTACAATTGGATCGTCAAAATAAGCTCGAAAAAAAGCTCCGCCATGAAGTTGGTCGTGCTATCGGCGATTATCAAATGATTGAAGAAGGTGACATTGTTATGTGTTGCCTTTCAGGCGGCAAAGACAGTTATGCCATGCTTGATATTTTATTAAATTTACAAAAACGTGCCCCGATTTCTTTTGAAGTTGTCGCGGTAAATTTAGATCAAAAGCAACCTGGGTTTCCAGAAGATATTCTACCTACCTATTTAGATAGTTTAAAAGTGGCCTACCATATCTTAGAAAAAGACACCTACTCGATAGTCAAAGATAAGATCCCTGAAGGTAAAACCACTTGCTCTTTATGTTCTCGCCTTCGTAGAGGAACCCTATATGGTTTCGCACAGCGGATCGGAGCCACTAAAATTGCCTTAGGTCACCACCGTGATGACATCATTGAAACATTATTCTTAAATATGTTCTTTGGTGGCAAGATGAAAGCAATGCCACCAAAATTACTTTCGGATGATGGGGCTAACATGGTGATCCGTCCATTAGCTTACTGTAAAGAAAAAGACATCGCTGAATACGCAGAATTGAAACAGTTCCCGATTATTCCATGTAACCTTTGCGGATCACAAGAAAATTTAAAACGTGGTGCAGTTAAAGACATGCTAAAACAGTGGGATGTGGATTTCCCTGGTAGAATCGAATCCATCTTCACGGCGATGCAAAATACCTCGCCGTCACAAGGTGTTGATCGTAACCAATTTGATTTCTTATCACTTGAAAGAAATGCTGCCGCACCTATGTCTGGCGCTGTGGCTGAATCAGAGCTACCTGCATTTGATTTTCTTGATATGAGTAACAACGGCCATATTAATCTTGATGCTGCAGCAAGAATTGATGTTGTGAGTACCTACAAGCCGTAATCACATAACGTTCGATTATACAGCACTTTAATAAGTGCTGTAGATATACAAAAGCCCTCTATTGAGGGCTTTTTCAATCTATCTAAAAAGTTTTACTCGACAAACGGGCTAATGACTGCAGGAGTAACAGAAAAAGAAATCTCATTTAATTCATTGAGTGTAAAGTTAGCCAATTGTAGCGGCTCACTAATAAGCTGCTGTTTATTATCAATGCTAACAGTTACCGGATAGTCAGTATCGTTAAAACTGAATGTAACACCAGATATTGGCTTTCTAAAATACTTCATTGGAAAACCTTGCTGGCCATCCAATAACGCATCCATATCATCTTTTACCGCAAGTATTTGCTGCTGATTATATGATTTAAGCTGTTGCTTCGCCCTCACCTGCATTGCTATGCCACATCCTGTGGGATCACCCTTCATGGTTAAGTTAATTAAACCGCGATCAGATTTTAACTGAGCATCATAAGGTAAAAAAAGCCGCTGCTGCTCATTAAAAGTTAATGGATATTGGTTTTTCTCAGTACTGATATCCCCGCTTAAAATAGTGCAAGCTTGAGTTTTAGGCACACTAAACACAATTTCAACTAACTGATAGTTGGCTTTGTTGACCTGCTTTAATCTTTCGTAAAAACCGGCATAAGGAATAGATACCGTATCGGCAATTGAAAAAAAGCTTACCGAGAAAGCCACTGTAGCCATTGCTAATCTTGTTGTTATTTTCATTAACTATAATCCAGCTAAATAATTTTTATTATGACGCATCATTTGAAGTAATTCGTCGATATATTCATGTTTACGTTCTGAGTAATGTAACAGGCCAAAGACCAATTCTTCTGCAGTGGGCTCAATATCTTGGGCTCTTAGATCCGCCCTGATTGAACGTAATAAATGGTAAGCCGAATTAGTATTCAAATTAAGCAGGTATGCAGCTATTGAGTCCTCTGGGGTATCAAACGATGCAACTTCATGATTAAGCCCTGGGGTTCTTGATTGCGGCACTAAACCACAGCCTTTAGAAAAGCACCATTGCCCAAAATAATTATTACCTTCTGTAGCGAAACGAGAGCTGCCCCAACCAGTTTCATTGGCGGCTTGAATTAGTACCATTTTAACTGGCAAGGTATCGACGCGTTCAAGTAACGGTGTCAGAGTGATTAAATCAAACTTTTTTACTTGATATCGATATTTTTGAGTTAGCTTTTGCAATTTAAAAATATCAGCATCAGTAAGCGGTTGCCCATTACGAAGGTTATTGAGAATAACAATTAAAAATTTTCTTTCTGCACTAATAATTGCATTTTGATGTTTGACTGCAGGCGTCATGTAATCAAAAAACGTTTGTTTCTTAGTTGGGATATCTGAAATGCTCGAAAAATCTGGCACTTGATTTGAAAGCTGTGGGTTTTCTTTTATATCAGGAGTGGTTATCAAGATTTGTTCAATCGTTGGTACTAGCCAAGCTCTGATAAAAAACATAACAATGATGACCCCCGCTAAAGCAAGGGTAAACTTTCCAATTCTACCTGTTTTCAATTAAAAGCCTTTATGTAATTTTTTTAGTGATTATACCGAGATTTGCACGTAATAGAAGGTATGACTTAAAGCGATTAATCGCTATTTTAACAGACTGAAATATTTCAATAATAGAGATTAAAAATGGACTACCTTAAGCGCTTTTATATCAAGTTTAGATAACTGATTAAGTAAAAATAATGGGCCTTTAAGGCCCATTATCGTTAAAGCACCTGTGCAATCGCTTTACAAATCACAGGGATATTTTGTTTTGTCATTCCTGCAACGCTAATACGACCTGAGCCTACAATATAAACACCAAACTCTTCTTTTAAACGAGTTACTTGTTGCTTATTTAAACCAGAAAAACTAAACATACCGTTTTGACGTGATATAAAGCTAAAGTCTTGTGATACGCCTTCTTGCTTTAAGGTATCTACAAATAAGGTTCTCATTTCTGCGATACGTTGACGCATAGCACTAAGCTCTGATTCCCATTCTTTACGTAAGCCATCATCAGATAAAATGGTACTCACAATTAAGCCACCATGAGCTGGAGGGTTTGAGTAACTCGCACGGATAGTCTTTTTGATTTGGCTAAAACTTTTTTGTGCTACAACTTCTGTTTCAGCAACAACGGTTACTGCACCGATACGCTCATTATAAAGACCGAAGTTTTTTGAGAATGAGTTAGCGACTAATAATTCAGGCACTTTGGCAGCTACAGCACGTAACCCTTGTGCATCTTCTTCAATGCCGGCGCCGAAGCCTTGATAAGCAAAATCAAATAAAGGAACCAATTGCTTGTCGCTACATAGTTGACCGATGATTTGCCACTGCTCAATAGTCAAATCAATGCCTGTAGGGTTATGACAGCAGCCATGTAAAAGCACCATGTCACCAGCTTGCGCAGTATTTAGATCGGTGACCATAGCATCGAAATCCATGTCATGTGTTTCAGCTTTGTAATAACCGTATTCTTTTATCTCTAAACCAGCAGTTTGAAAAATATTTTGATGGTTTGCCCATGTCGGGTTACTCACCCATAAGATATTTGAGTCAGTGTTGTTTACTAAAAACTCAGCTGCAACTCGTAAAGAACCTGTTCCGCCAGGTGCTTGGGCGGTAAATGCTCTTTTGTCACGAATGATGGCACTGTCTTTACCAAATAATAAGCTTTGAACCACTTGGTTATAACGCTCCACACCTTCAATTCCAAGATAGTTCTTTGTTTTCTCAGTCTCTAATAAAATGGCTTCAGCTTTTTTTACCGATGTCAGTACAGGAGTTTGACCTGCTTCGTCTTTGTAGATCCCAACACCTAAGTTAACTTTGTCTGTACGAGTATCTTTTTTAAAGGCATCGGTTAAACCTAAGATAGGATCTGCTGGCGCTTGAGGGATTTGAGAAAATATCATTACATCTTTCCTACTATTGAAGTGAACAACTTTTTTCTATTTATACCATTGTATGACTTTAGGAAGTAGTCACAAAAGACATTCTGGTAATAATTAGATCACAGTTTGAAGATTCATTAAAAATATTCCCATAAAACCAAATATTCTTGATAAAAAGAACTCTAACTTAGTTCATGGTTCAGTATTGTGTGTTTTTTATTTCAGATAGTCTTAATTGAGTACATCGAATAAAGAAAGACCAGCTAAAGTTTAACTGATGTTGTCTATTTAAAAACGACGAGGGATTATGAGTAATATGTTTTATTAAAATAAATTTTGGATACAAAAAAGCCCCAACTAATATTGAGGCTTTTTTGCACCATACTTACGTATGTAAGTTCTCATCATTGCTAAGCAAAGACTAAGAATAATGGTACCCGAGGCCAGACTTGAACTGGCACGCCTATTTAAAAACGACGAGGGATTATGAGTAATAAGTTTTATTTAAACAAATTTCAGATACAAAAAAGCCCCAACTAATGTTGAGGCTTTTTTGCACCATACTTACGTATGTAAGTTCTCATCATTGCTAAGCAAAGACTAAGAATAATGGTACCCGAGGCCAGACTTGAACTGGCACGCCTATTAAGCGAGGGATTTTAAATCCCTTGTGTCTACCGATTCCACCACTCGGGCAAAAGTGTCATTTAATTGTTAATTTAACAACTAAACAAAATTGTGGAGGCGCGACCCGGAGTCGAACCGAGGTCGACGGATTTGCAATCCGCAGCATAGCCATTCTGCCATCGCGCCGCAATTCATTTAATGAATTGGAGCGACATATCGGGTTCGAACCGATGACCTATACCTTGGCAAGGTATCGCTCTACCAACTGAGCTAATGTCGCTTTACAGAATCAATAACAAGGTGTTGTCGTTGACTTCGGAATGCATTTTTACTGTTTTAAGCAATTCTGTCAATGAAGTTTTATAGTTTTTTCGTTGTTTTTAGTGCGTTTGTCGCATAAATAAACGCATCGAATAAATATTAACTGAACTTGGTTAAAAGCTATTCAGTATGAAAAATCTTAATTTGAAAAGACTGGGCTATTTCAGCTGAGAATATTCAAAAACTGCAATGTGATAATGGTTTGCTAATAAAAAAGCACTTCAAAGAAGTGCTTTTAATAGGTGAATTGCGCTTAGGCATTAATTAGGTTCTGTTTATGCGCTCGGTAAAGACAAAGTCGTAATACCCAGCATTTTTTGCATAACGCCCACTACCTGACAGCTATAACCAAATTCATTGTCATACCAAACATACAAAATTGCACGTTTACCTTCTGCAATTGTTGCTTGAGAGTCAACAACGCCTGCATAACGCGAGCCCACTAAATCACTAGAAACAATCTCAGTAGATTCAGTAAAATCAATTTGATTACGCAGATCTGAAGTTAATGCCACATCTTTGAGGTATTCATTTAATTCGTCACGGTTTGTTTCACCGTTTAAATTAACACTAATGATAGCCATTGACACATTAGGTGTAGGTACACGTATCGCATTGCCTGTAAGCTTACCTTCTAGCACAGGTAACGCTTTAGATACGGCTTTAGCAGCACCAGTTTCAGTAATAACCATGTTTAATGGCGCACTACGGCCACGGCGATCAGCACTGTGATAGTTATCAATCAAGTTTTGATCGTTCGTATAAGAGTGAATAGTTTCTACATGGCCATTTTCAATACCGTACTTATCATTAACCGCTTTTAGAACCGGTGTAATAGCATTAGTAGTACAACTAGCAGCAGAAACAATGATGTCTTCTGGTAAAATGTCATTTTCATTGACACCATAAACAACATTTTTAATGGCGCCTTTAGCTGGTGCCGTTAACAGAACCTTACTGGCACCTTTACTCTTAAGGTGCAAACCAAGGCCTGCTTCATCTTTCCAAATACCGGTATTATCAACAACCAATGCATCATTTATACCGTATTGGGTATAATCGACTTCATCAGGTGAATTAGCATAGATTATTTGAATGTAAGTACCATTGGCGATTAATGCGTTGTTCTCTTCATCAACTTCAACTGAGCCATTGAAAGAACCATGCACCGAATCACGACGTAATAAGCTGGCGCGTTTTTCCAAATCGCCTTTCTTGCCACCACGAAGTACAATAGCACGAAGACATAATTTGTTGCTTTGACCGGTTTTTTCGATCATCAGGCGTGCTAATAACCGCCCTATTCGACCAAAACCGTATAGCACGACATCTTTAGCGGCAACATCATCACCAAAATTTATGCCCGCTTCTAAAGCGTGAGTCATATAAGATTGAATTTGTGATGCATCAGAGTGTTCACGCCAGTAATTAATGGCAAGCTTGCCAATATCGACTTTACAATGCTTAACTGACAACTTACTTAACGCTTCTACAAATGGGAAACTTTCGCGTAAACGTAACTTATCGCCAATGTGACGACGAACTAAGCGATGCGCTTTAATAATTTCTATTGTTGATGCGTTTAAAAGTGGTTTACCAAAAATTAAGACTTCAACGCCTTGATTACGGTATAATTTCCCAAGTAAAGGCTGCATAGCCTCAGCCATTTCGAAACGTTCTTGCCAACTTTGTAGGTGTTTATCAGCGCTCATTAAAAAGATCCTTTATCTCATATTTCGGCTTTGTCGCAGAAAGAATTGAGTAACAGAAAGAAAAGACCAATAATCAGATTATTGTAGGGTTATCCCTTATTAGTCGCCGTCATTGTAATGAAATTTGACGCATTTCACCAGTAAGAAATTTTTACTAAACCTGTAATTTTATTAGAAAAAATCACCATGCGGAGCCAGTTTTGAACAAAAGTTTAGTAATAATTACATCATTTTCTTTATTCGCTGCATTATTCGGCCTTTTCGGTTGTGATGTTGGTCGAAATAGTGCCGCCATATGTAAAAAAAATCCTGAACTTTGTGCCGATTTACACCAAGATAGTTGGTGTTTAGTAGAAAAAGGCGACTTAATTCGCAGTCGTTACCAATTAAAGCAGATAGAAACCCCTTCAGGAAAGTTACTCTATGAGCAACTCATCAAGCTTGAGTCTTATAGTAAATGCATCGAACTTGCTGCCGGGGTTAAACATGTTATTAATACTCACCGTACTGAAGATCGAGAACGTGCTTATGCTATTAGTACCCAAAACTTAGCCCAATTAAGAGAATCTACTCAAGATAACCCAGATCTTTATTTGGCTTACTACCGCTGGACCACTTTTAATGATGGTGATTCACGAGATGCTGTCATCGCCGCAGAACAATCTGGTGAAGTTAATGAAGTTTTCATGTTGTCCCACATTGCCAGTTATTATTTAAAAATAAATACCAGCCAATCAAAAGCACTGTATTTATCACTTTTAGCTAACTCAAACGCAGAAACTTTGGATCCAGACTGGCTTTTAGGTTTAGCGAGCATTTATCGACGTGAACAAAATTCACAAAATGAATACTTGTTTACCAAAGCCAATTTGTTGATGAGTGATTATGTGGCTTCTGAGCAGAGGCTTTTAGCCTTAATTGGCAATAATAAAACCTTGGCAGCCCAATTAGACCTCGATGCGCAAATGTTAGTTAATCAACTTTCCTTAGGTCAATTCGATATCAGCCAATTTAAAACGCGAATTGATTAAAAAACTAGCGCGTTATTAACTACAATGAACACATTATATTTTTCACTTATTTGTTGACGACTTACAAAAAAACACAAAAAGTGTGTGATATATTGAATTCTGTAAATAAAATACAGACATTTGACGCTTAAATTGCCATTTTTCGGCTTTTTTACTTGACGAAAATCGTTAATTTGGTAATTTTACTACCACATGATTTACGAAACAGATTTTATAATCACTTGAGGGATATGCAATGACTATCCGTGTAGCAATTAACGGCTATGGCCGTATCGGTAGAAATGTTTTACGTGCGCTTTATGAAAGCGAAAAGGATTACCCAATTGAAATCGTTGCACTCAACGATTTAGGTGATGCTTCAATTAATGCTCACCTTACCAAGTATGATTCAGTTCATGGTCGTTTTAATGCTAAAGTTGATCATGATGATGAAGCCATCTACGTTAATGGCGATAAAATCCTGACTTTTCAAGAACGAGACCCTTCTAAATTACCTTGGGCAGAATTAAACGTTGATGTTGTTTATGAATGTACTGGTATTTTCACATCTAAAGAAGCAGTACAACCACATTTAACAGCTGGCGCTAAGAAAGTTATTATTTCTGCTCCAGGCAAGAATGTTGATGCAACTGTTGTTTACGGCGTGAACAATGAAGTGTTAACCAGTGATATGACTGTTATTTCAAATGCTTCATGTACAACCAACTGTTTAGCTCCTTTTGCGAAACCGTTGAATGACTCTGTTGGTATTGAATCTGGTTTAATGACTACTATTCATGCTTACACCAATGATCAACGCTTATCAGATGTTTACCACACTGATTTACGTCGTGCTCGTGCAGCAGCAATGTCTATGATCCCAACGCAAACTGGGGCAGCTGCTGCTGTAGGTTTAGTGGTTCCTGAGCTTCAAGGTAAGTTTGACGGTTTAGCTGTACGTGTACCGACAGTTAACGTATCTCTTGTGGATCTAACTTTCCAAGCGTCTCGTGACACCACAGTTGAAGAAATTAACCAGATAGTGGCAGATGCAGCAAAAACTTCACCATTGAATGAAGCGCTTGCTATTAATGTTGAACCTTTAGTCTCTATCGATTTCAACCATAATGCATTTTCTTCTAACTTTGACGCGACTCAAACACGTGTTAATGGTCGACTTGTTAAAGTAATGGCTTGGTATGATAACGAATGGGGTTTCAGTAACCGCATGTTAGATAATACTGTTGCATTAATGACAGCTAAATAATTCATAGCAGTCATTTGACTAATATGAAAAAGCCCTGCAATTGCAGGGCTTTTTATTGTCTGTCATTTAGCTTAGTAATACTAAGCTAAATCTTACAAACTTAATTAGGCGTTGCCTTTTACTTTCATATTAAGGGTTTGAGCAAAATTTAGCATTCTATTAAGTGGCACTAACGCATCATCACGTAAAGCGTCATCAACAAACACTTCATGGGTTGTTTTATCGACACTACTGAGCGATGCTTCAATCGCTTGAAGACCATTCATAGCCATCCAAGGACAATGGGCACAGCTTTTACAAGTGGCGCCATTACCGCCTGTTGGCGCTTCAATAAGTGTCTTACCCGGTGCAGCTTGTTGCATTTTATAAAAAATGCCGCGATCGGTTGCTACAATGAATTGCTGATTGTCCATAGTTTGTGCAGCTTTAATTAACTGACTAGTTGAACCTACAGCATCAGCTAACGCTACCACATTTGCTGGTGATTCTGGGTGAACTAGCACAGCAGCATCTGGATATTGTATTTTTAATTCACGTAAGGCTTTTGCTTTAAATTCGTCATGAACAATACAATCACCTTGCCACATCAGCATATCGGCGCCAGTTTCTTTAGCGATATAACTGCCTAAATGTCTATCTGGGCCCCAGATGATTTTCTTGCCTTCACTATCTAAGTGTTCAACGATTTCAAGGGCGATACTTGATGTAACAACCCAATCTGCACGCGCTTTAACAGCGGCAGAGGTGTTAGCGTAGACCACAACGGTATGATCTGGATGAGCATCGCAAAATGCCGAAAACTGCTCAATAGGACAACCAATATCAAGTGAACAGGTGGCATCTAAAGTAGGCATTAGAATGGTTTTTTCAGGGCTAAGAATTTTAGCCGTTTCGCCCATAAATTTAACGCCAGCAACAATTAACGTTTTAGCAGGATGATCACGACCAAAGCGTGCCATTTCTAAAGAATCAGATACGCATCCACCTGTCTCTTCTGCTAAGGCTTGAATTTCAGGATCAGTATAGTAATGTGCAACAAGAACCGCATTTTGTTCTTTTAAAAGCTGTTTAATTTTTTGTTTATAATCAGCCTTTTCGGCTTCATTTAATACAGCGGGTTTTGCGGGAAAAGGATATTCGATTGAAGCGATATTCGGTGCCGAAGTGATCATTTTGATTCCGAGAAGTTACAACGTTTGAGTATTATACAAAATCGGCCCATAAAATTAAAGGACGCTTTCGCGTCCTTTCGTGTAACTGGGTAACCTATTTTGAAGGTGAAGGAATTAGCGCATGGCTAATAACATCTCTTGAGGTTGTTCCAGATAGAGCTTCCATAAATTACAAAAACGGGCAATGGTGCCACCATCAATTATGCGATGATCGCCAGACCAACTAACTTGCATTATTTTACGCGCTTCAACTTCACCGTTTTCATTAAAGCGCGGTAGAGTTTGCAGTTTACCTAACGCTACAATGGCTACTTCAGGTTTATTGATGATTGGCGTTGCCACTGTGCCACCGAGTGCACCAATATTAGAAATAGAAATCGTGCCACCTTTAAGATCTGCAGGTGAAACGCGGCCACTACGAGCAACAGTGGTTAAACGAGTAATTTCAGCAGCAACTTCTAGAATAGATTTGTTTTGCACGTCTTTTACATTAGGTACTAACAAACCAACTTTTGAATCAACAGCCATACCTATGTTATGAGAAGCTTTATACGTTAGCTCAGTACACTTGGAATTGACCTGGCTATTCAGCACAGGGAATTCATTGATGGCTAACGACATTGCTTTCATGAAAAATGGCATCATTGTTAGCTTAACTTCATCAGTAGAGTAGCGTTGCTTCATTTCGGCGCGCAAGGCAACTAGATCTGTTAAGTCAAACTCTTCACAATAGGTAAAATGCGGAATGGTCGAAACAGACTCCACCATCATTTTCGCCATAACCGCTTTAACACCTTTGATAGGTTCGACTTTATCAGTAGCGCTTGACACGGTCGTCGCTGGCGTGACTGCTGGGGCTTGGTTATTGACCACAGGAGTAGAAACTGTCGTAGATTTAGGCGTCGCTGCAGTTAAGTGGCTTTCAATATCTTCTTTATAGACACGGCCACTTTTGCCTGTTCCTTTCACATCAGCAATATTGATATCTAAGCTGCGGGCTAAACGTCGCACTGCAGGACTGGCTAATGCTTTGCCTTGTATAACAGGCTCAGGTGAAACATCTAAAGCCACTTGGGTTGCTGGAGCATCATCTACAAGGGTATTTGCTACTGAGGTAGATTCAACTTCGATGGCAAATAAAGGTTCATGTACTTTTGCAAGCTGGCCTTTTCGATAATGAAGTTTAACAATAGTGCCATTTTTTATTGCTGGAATTTGAACCAAAGCTTTGTCTGTCATCACATCAGCAATAGGTTGATCTTCAACCACGCTATCGCCTTCTTCGACTAACCACTCAACCAGTTCACACTCTACAATACCTTCACCAATATCTGGCAATAAAAACTCTTCAATCGCTTTACCTGTAACAGGGGCTTGTGGCGTATTTTGAATCGAGGCATTGCTAGGTGTATGGCTTGAATCATTTTTTACTTCCGCCGCTGTCGAAATGACAAAAGGTTCGGCAGCAGTTGCATCCATATCTACGGCATAAAGTGGTGCATGTACTTTAGCAATATCGCCTTTGGCATAATACAGCTTAGTAATTACGCCACCATGTGGTGCAGGAATTTGCACTAAAGCTTTATCGGTCATGACATCAGCGATGGGTTGATCTTCAACGACTAAGTCGCCTTCTTTAACCATCCAATCGACAAGCTCACATTCAACAACACCTTCACCAATATCCGGCAAAATAAAATCTTTAATCATATCTTGCTCCTAGAAATTAACTGATGCTTTAATGGCTTCGAATGTTTTAAGCTCATCTGGCATGTATTCTTTTTCAAGAATAAGCGGGTATGGTGTATCTAAACCACATACTCGGCTAATGGGTGATTCAAGACTTAAGAAACATTCCTGCTGAATTGTTGCTGCAATTTCACCAGCAAAGCCACCTGTTAACGGCGCTTCATGGTTTATTAATAACCGACCCGTTTTCTTAACTGAAGCAGCAACGGTTTCTATGTCCCAAGGTGCCAGAGTGCGCAAATCGATAATTTCAGATGAAATACCCTCTTTTTCAGCCATAAGCGCTGCTTTTTCAAGGATCTCCATTTGCGCGCCCCAACCTAGTAATGTGATATCAGTTCCTGATTTAACCACTTCTGCTTTACCTAGCTCGATTTCATAATCGCCAGCGGGCACTTCGCCAACTGAAGCACGATAAAGACGCTTAGGCTCAAAGAAAATAATTGGATTAGGGTCACGTATAGAAGCAAGTAACAGCCCTTTTGCTTGCTCTGGGTTACGTGGAATGACAACTTTTAAACCAGGCGTTTGGGTAAAGTACGCTTCTGGAGATTGCGAGTGATAATGGCCGCCTGCAATACCGCCACCATAAGGGGTTCTAAAAGTCAGTCCGCCAACATCAAATTGATTACCACTGCGATATCTGAATTTTGCTGATTCATTAACGATTTGGTCAAATGCAGGGAAGATATAATCAGCGAATTGGATCTCTGCCACAGCAGTCATGCCATTTGAGGCTAAGCCATTAGCAAAGCCAGCAATACCCTGCTCGGTTAACGGTGTATTGAAACAACGATCACGGCCGAATTTTTCTTGTAGTCCAGATGTCGCTCGAAAAACACCACCAAAGTGTCCAACATCTTCACCAAATACCACCATTCTTTCATCCGCGGTCATCGCAATTGATAACGCATCATTAATGGCGTGTAACATGTTCATTTCAGCCACGATTAAATTCTCCCTGCACTTTTAGGATACGACTTAGGATATTTTTTAATATGTTGTTTTAAATCAGCTAATTGTTTCTCTAAAGCAGGTGTTGGTTTATCTAATACATCTGTGATTAACAAGTCGATATGCGGTAAAGCCACTTTTTCTGCCACTTTAACGGCATTAAGTACTTCTTCTCGGTATTGTTCATAAGCTGCAGCATCATCTTTTTCGTTTAACCAATCTTTATTGATCATCCAAAGTTTAAAGCGCTTAACAGGATCATGTTGCTCCCACTTAGCTTCTTCTTCTTTTGAACGATAACCCGATGGGTCATCTGAAGATGAATGTGCACCTAAACGGTACGTCATCGCTTCGATGAGTACTGGCGCATTATGTTCTAACGCATGAGCTCGAGCTTGTTGAGTTGCTGCGAGTACCGCAAGCATATCGTTACCATCAACACGAATAGTGTGCATACCATAACCAACACCACGACTGGCAATGCCATTACCTGCAAATTGCTCTTCAGTTGGCGTTGAAATCGCGTAACCATTGTTACGACAGAAAAAGATCGTTGGTGACTTTAAAACTGCAGCCATATTTAGGCCTGCGTGAAAGTCACCTTCTGATGCTGCACCTTCGCCAAAATAACAAATAGCAACGTTACGTTTGCCTTGTAATTTAAAAGCATGTGCAACACCGGTAGCTTGTGGTATTTGAGTCGCTAGTGGTGATGAAATTGTCTGGTAATTTAATTCTTTACTACCGTAATGAATTGGCATCTGTCTGCCTTTACCTAAATCTTTTTCATTACTGAACATTTGATTCATAAATTGTTCAGTGGTAAAACCACGATATCTAAGTGATGCATGCTCTCGGTATTGCGCCAATATGACATCACCGTCATCAAGTGCAGCAGTACTGCCAATGATAGAGGCTTCTTCGCCAGTACAAGTCATATAAAAACTAATACGACCTTGCCTTTGAGCACTTAACATACGTTCATCTAATACTCGGGTAAAAACACAAGTATCATGTATACGTTCAGCCAAGGCTTTATCAATAACGGGCATGACGGCATTTTCGTAAGTTGTGCCATCAGCTTGTAGAATTTTTAAAATAGGAATGTGCAATGAAGCTTTGTCTAAGAAGCTGACACGATGCACTGTTTCATTAGTCAGTGTTGCGTTGCTCATATTGTGCTCTTGTTATTTGTAGCCTTAAAAATAAAGCGTAATTTATTATATGCGAACGAACATTACGTTAACGTAAACTTACTATCAACTAATGTTCATTCCACTTAGTGAATATCCTGTCATATATAATGTATATTTAGCTTTACAACTTATTGAATGTCTTCATTAGGTGCTGGCACTAAACATAATACTGTACGTTGGCCCACAGGTACATTTTCATTAGGAAAAACGATAGCTTCGTATGGATAAATGACCTTAATCTCAGTGTCACCTTCCGTTGCTAATACATGATTTTGCTTGAACCCAGAAAAATTTACCGTTGTCTTATCAAAGGTGAATTTGAAATCATCAAACTGCTTGTTAATGGAACGAGACACTTTATATAAGTGAAGTTTGTCTTTATCAAAAGGAGCTAGTTCAACTTGTTGTTGAGTTATCAACTGCAAAAGCATCTTTTTAGTATTGGCAAATTTTAACATATCATTCTCGCCAAAAGGCATCACTTTACCCAGTTCGACTGTAAATGCATCGGCTTTGAATTGTTCTGATGAATAATAGCTAAAAGTAGTGGTAGGTTCATGATGGAATAAAATGGTGTCAACATCACAACCCGCTAAAAACATAATTTGATCAGCACTAAAGCTACGTCCAGGCCTGTAAGGATAAATCGCAAATTTCTCATGTTTAGACGGCTTTATCGCGGTGTGTAAGTCGTAATGTATTCGTTGTGAGCTATTATTTTGAAGATAAAAATTAGCTACATATTCCTCTAATTTTTTTGCTCTAACTCTTTCTTTATTTGATAAACCTAAACCGGAAGAATGTGCCCCACTGAACAAACGATTCATATTCTCTTCTACAAAGCGTGTTTGGCTGAGTATGGAATCTGGATTGCCAATTATAAACAGGACTCTTTGTTTTGTAACGATTGTTTCTTTTAATAAATTATTTATGAGTTCGTTACAGATTTCAATAGGTGCTGTTTCGTTACCATGTATGCCACAAGATAAAACAATGTCTTTAGTCGACCCTTGAGCTGGATTAAAACAAATAATCCCGTTATCTAAAATCGTAACTGTTGTTTTATTTGACAATTCAAAGCGCTGTTCTGGCACCTTGTTATTAATGTTAGTTAACGTAAATGCTAAAAAATCTTTGTCATCCATTAATTGTTGAAACACGCTGACTCCTTGATGCGGCTTTAAATATTGAATGGTTTCAAACGGTAGTCGGATTCTATCACATTTAGGGGAAGCTAACGTTAAGTAACATTTAACAGAGTGTAAATCTTTGCTTGCATTATTTATTAGAATAAATATACTTTTAGCCATCTAGACTTCTTTACGGGTATCGTATGACTATAGCAACTTTTGGTGCAGGCTGTTTTTGGGGCGTTGAATATTTTTTTAAACAAATAAATGGTGTAGTTGCAGCACAATGCGGTTATATGGGGGGAAATGACAAATTTCAGACCTACGAGCAAGTGAAAGCGGGCGTAACGGGCCATGCAGAAGTGGTACAGGTTGAGTTTGACGAACATATCGTTAGCTATGAAGAGTTGTTGACCGTTTTTTGGCAAAACCACAATCCAACCACTCTAAATATGCAAGGTGGTGATATTGGCAGCCAATATCGAAGCACTATTTTTTTCCACAGCCAAGAACAAAAATTATTAGCAGAGCAATCTAAATTGTTGCTAATTCAAAGTGGTAAATGGGGATTACGACAAATTGTAACTGAAATTGTACCGGTTCAAACCTTTCATCCGGCGGAAGAATACCACCAAAACTATCTAGAAAAGAATGGCTTACCAAGTTGTCATATTAGTTATTAGCATGTAAAAGTCTAATGCGATAAGTCCTTGGTGTCTTTTGTGTACGGTATCGATTGCCTCAATCTATATCTTGGAGCAATCGCTACTTTACCCCACCCTGTAAATTCCCTACAATCCATGCAAATTGCTTAAAGCATGTAATGGAGAAATAAAAAAATGAGTCAAGCTCGTCATATTAACCTGTTAATTTTAGGTTCTGGCCCTGCTGGTTATACTGCTGCAGTTTACGCAGCACGTGCAAATTTGAAGCCTGTCATGATCACTGGGATGCAACAAGGTGGTCAACTGACTACGACTACTGAAGTTGAAAACTGGCCAGGCGATGCTAATGGCTTAACCGGTCCAGCATTAATGGCAAGAATGCAAGAACATGCTGAAAAGTTTGATACTGAAATTATCTTTGATCATATTAATGAAGTTGATTTTAGCCAGCGCCCTTACCGATTAAAAGGAGACAATGGTGAGTTTACTTGTGACGCATTAATCATTGCAACTGGTGCATCTGCCAAATATTTAGGCCTTCCATCTGAAGAAGCATTTATGGGCCGTGGTGTATCAGCCTGTGCTACCTGTGATGGTTTCTTTTATCGTAACCAAAAAGTGGCTGTAGTTGGTGGTGGTAACACTGCTGTTGAAGAAGCGCTTTATTTAAGTAATATTGCTTCTGAGGTGCATTTAATCCACCGTCGTGATTCTTTCCGATCAGAAAAGATCCTGATCAACCGTCTGATGGATAAAGTTGCTAATGGCAATATCATCCTACACTTAGATCAAACTCTTGATGAAGTCGTCGGTGACAACATGGGTGTTACCGGTCTTAAAATGAAAAGCACTAAAGATGAGTCAATTTCAGATTTAGAGGTTGCTGGCGTTTTCATTGCGATTGGTCATAGCCCAAACACCGGTATTTTTGACGGTCAACTTGATATGAACTACGGTTACATTACCGTCAACAGTGGCCTTCAAGGTAACGCAACTCAGACAAGTGTTGAAGGCATTTATGCTTGTGGTGACGTAATGGATCAACATTATCGTCAAGCTATTACTTCAGCAGGATCAGGTTGTATGGCTGCGTTAGATGCCGAGCGTTACTTAGACGCACAAAAGTAGAATCGTCACTTTGTAATCTACTAGTTTACACATAGTGAGCTAGTAGCGACAAGCCATCCATTATTGTGATGGCTTTTTTCTTGTTTGTATTTTATCGATGTGAATAACACAGGTGAAGGCTGTTGTTTATACAGTTGACCAGTTTTTGTTTAACACTATTACTGCACATTACTCATTTTTTTAATGGTTAACTTTCAAACTGTATATTACAACTTCAGTTTTGCCATTAACATCTGAATGAAACTGCTGACAGATAAATTCCATTCCTATTTTCTTCATAATTTTAATTGAACCTAAATTATCCTTATCCGCTATTGCTGTAAAACGTTCAATAATTGGTTGTTCCTCTACCAATAATTTAATCACTGCTTTGGCGCTTTCTGTCGCATAACCTTTCCCCCAAGCTGATTGTTTGAATCGCCAACCAATTTCAAGATTATTAAATTCAGGGGTCTCACTGAAAAAGCCCATGGGCCTAATCAATATCCAACCAACAAAGTTATCACGACGATCAACAGTATCTAGTTCTCGCTTTTCAAACACCTTCCAAAAGCCCCACCCTTTGGATGGCGTTAAATAACTTGCCAAACGTGGTATAGAAATATGTTCTATATCAGATTTTGAGGTAGGTTTTCCGCCGTTTATATATTTCATCACATCGGGATTTTGGTCTAGAGCGTAAAGTAAATCGGCATCATCAAGCGTCATAATAGCAATTGATAATCTGTCTGTTGCTAACTGGGTTTTCATAACACCTACTTCCAATAAGTCAAACACAATGGCAAGATTCTAAATTTTAGATATAAAAAAAGGAACCCTAAGGTTCCTTTTTTAAAGAATAATAACTAATTACTTAGCTAAAGCTTCTTTTGCTTTTTCAACTAAAATTGTGAAAACAACTTTGTCGAATACAGCGATGTCAGCCAAAATTTTACGATCGATTTCGATCGAAGCTTTTTTAAGACCGTTAATGAAACGGCTATAAGAAAGACCATTTTGACGAGATGCCGCATTGATACGTGCAATCCAAAGTTGACGGAATTGACGTTTCTTTTGACGACGGTCACGGTAAGCATATTGACCAGCTTTAGTTACTGCTTGAACAGCAACACGGAAAGTACGAGAGCGAGCTCCGTAATAACCTTTGGCTAATTTAAGTACTTTCTTGTGACGAGCACGAGCGGTTACACCACGCTTAACTCTAGGCATTGTTCATATCTCCTTTAATTAAGCGTATGGTAGTTGACGTGCAATTGCTGGCACATCAGACTTAGCTACTAAACATTTAGCACGTAAGTGACGTTTACGCTTAGTGCTCTTCTTTGTCAAAATATGACGTAAGTGTGCCTGTTTGCGCTTGAAACCATTAGCGGTTTTTCTGAAGCGTTTTTGGACACCCTTATCTGTTTTCATTTTAGGCATTGCTAAAACTCCGCATTGGGACATTAATAAAACGTAAGGCGAGCAAAACCCTCAAAAAAGATTTTGCTACTTTTTAATTGGTTGCCCTACTATTTCTTTTTAGGTGCTAGGACCATAACTGCTTGTCGACCTTCCATTTTCGGGAAAGATTCAACAACAGCATATGTTTCCAAATCTGCTTTGATACGGTTCAAAAGATCCATACCTAAGCTTTGGTGTGCCATTTCGCGACCACGGAAACGCAGCGTAATTTTCGCTTTGTCCCCATCTTCTAGAAAACGAATCAGGTTGCGTAGTTTTACCTGATAGTCGTTTTCATCAGTGCCAGGACGGAATTTAATTTCCTTCAGCTGGACCTGTTTCTGCTTCTTCTTTTGTTCTTTTTGAGCTTTCGCTTTATCAAAAAGGAACTTACCGTAGTCCATAATGCGACAGACCGGAGGCTCAGCGTTAGGACTAATTTCAACCAGGTCTACACCTGCTTCATCAGCTAATTCTTGAGCCTGTGAAATACTTACGATTCCAACAGATTCGCCTTCGATATCCGATAGACGAACTTCTGGTACGCCAGTGATTTCTTCGTTAATACGATTAGGGGCTGGCTGTCGCCCTGCTGCTCTCTTGATCTTTATGACCTATTCCTCCAACAAAATTAGACTACGGCTCGAAATTTGTTTTTGTATCTTGGCAATAAAATCATTGATTTTAATCTTGCCTAAATCGATACCGTCACGTGTTCGTACCGCAACTTCCTTATTTTCTATCTCTTGATCACCAACGACCAATAAATAAGGTACACGCTTTAACGTATGTTCACGTATTTTAAAGCCTATTTTCTCATTCCTCAAGTCTTTAGATGCTCGAATGCCACTTTCTTTGAAAGTTTTAACAATTTCATCTACATAATCAGACTGTTTATCAGTAATGTTCATAACAATTACTTGCACTGGTGCAAGCCATGTCGGGAATTTACCTGCATACTCTTCAATTAGAATACCGAGGAAGCGCTCAAGTGAGCCTAAAATAGCTCTGTGAATCATAACCGGTGTTTGACGAGTGTTATCTTCAGCAACATAGGTAGCACCTAAACGTGAAGGTAACGCATAATCAAGTTGCACTGTACCACATTGCCACGCACGATCTAAGCAATCATGCAAAGTAAATTCGATTTTTGGGCCATAGAACGCACCTTCACCAGGTAAAATATCAAATTCGATATCATTAGCCTTAAGTGCTTTCTTTAATGCTTCTTCAGCACGATCCCACATATCGTCATCACCAATACGTTTTTCTGGACGAGTTGATAATTTAACGACGATATTTTCAAATCCAAACGTACCGTATGTGTCATACACCATTTGAATACATTCACTGACTTGTTCTTGAACTTGGTCATCGGTACAGAATACGTGTGCGTCATCTTGAGTAAAGCCACGAACGCGCATTAGGCCATGTAAAGAACCTGATGGTTCGTTACGATGACAACAACCAAACTCAGCCATTTTTAATGGCAAATCACGGTAAGACTTCAACCCTTGGTTAAAGATCTGTACGTGTCCCGGACAGTTCATAGGCTTAATCGCATATTCACGGTTTTCACTGTTCGTTGTGAACATCGCATCAGCGTATTTGTCCCAATGGCCAGAGCGTTCCCACAAGTTACGATCCATCATTAATGGACCTTTAACTTCTTGGTAAGTGTATTGCCCTAGTTTTTGACGAATAAACTTCTCAAGCTCTAAATATAAGCTCCAACCATCATTGTGCCAAAACACCATTCCTGGCGCTTCTTCTTGCATATGATAAAGGTCTAACTGTTTACCAATTTTACGGTGGTCACGTTTAGCCGCTTCTTCAAGACGGTTTAAATGTACTTTAAGAGCTTTTTTGTCTGCCCAAGCAGTACCGTAAACACGTTGTAGCATTTTATTGTCAGAGTTACCGCGCCAGTATGCACCAGCAACACTCATTAACTTAAAGTTTTGACAGAACTTCATGTTAGGTACATGAGGTCCACGACACATATCAATATATTCTTCGTGATGGTAAAGCGCTGGGGTTGCATCTTTGCTGATATTTTCATCTAAGATTGCAATTTTGTATTCTTCACCACGAGCTTCGAACGTATCACGGGCTTCTTGCCAAGAAACCACTTTCTTAACAACGCTATAATTTGTTTTAGCTAATGCTTGCATACGTTTTTCTAACGCATCGATATCTTCTTGAGTAAGCTTGTGATCTAAATCGATATCGTAGTAAAAGCCATTATCAATAACTGGACCGATTGCCATTTTAGTTTCAGGCCACATTTGCTTAATAGCATGACCTAATAAGTGCGCACAAGAATGGCGAAGGATTTCAACACCCTCTTCATTTTTAGCCGTAATGATTGAAAGTTCTGAATCTGTGGTAATTAAATCACAAGCATCAACGAGTTCACCGTTCACACGACCAGCAATACACGCTTTAGCTAAACCAGGACCGATGTCGGCAGCGACATCTAAAGTAGAAACAGAATCGGCAAACTCACGTTTGCTGCCATCAGGCAAAGTAATAATAGGCATTTCATTTCCTTATCCAGTGGTGACCCACACGTAGGGCCACTTGGTAATTAATATATAAAAGAAATGCCACCGAACATCAGACATTACAGGAGTCTGAGTCATAAGTGGCATGAATACGCATTGTATGTGAAAAGGCCTTTTGCAAGCAAGCTAACTCAGTCGCAAAATTGAATAAAACACCATCACAACAGCTTTTTACACTTCTTGGATGACTCGATTAACTTTTAATAGCCAATGCAGCTGCTACCTCAACTGACAACTTTGGCATTACGCGAGTTTTACTAATGTTTACTATACTTAATTCCAAGCTCAATCCTGCTTGCTGCTAAACGGTTAAAGGTTTTTTAGTTTTGCAAATGCTTTAATGTTAAATACTGGGGGAAGTTATGAATTTAGTCAGCCGAGTAATAAGTTGTCCACATTGCGGCCATAATCAACATGTTCATATTGATACTAGTTGTGGAGATCAAGAGTATTATGATGATTGTCGAGTGTGCTGCAATCCAATCCATATGCGATTGCAAGTAAACGATTCAAATAGAACCATTCAATTATTTATAGATTCTGATGATGAACAGTTCTATTAACAGTTGAACATGTAAAAACCTGCTTTAATTGGCTTAGAATGTGTCATCAATCTAAGCCTTTGTAGGCTATTTTAGCAATGATTTTTTAGCTAAAATTCTTTCTACTGTATCGACTATAACTTGAGTTTGACTATCGATTTCGATATTGATTTTGTCACCCAGTTTGCAGTCACTCAAATTAGTTAATTTGAGCGTTTCTGGGATCAAATGTAACTTGAACTGGTCTTGATCAATCTCTCCTACCGTTAAACTGCATCCATTGACGCCTATAAAACCTTTATAGAAGATATAATCCATCCATTTAGCCGGTACTGTTAATGTTAAATTGTAATGCTCATCGGTATGACTTATGTGGGTAATTGTTGCCATGGTATGAACATGACCTGACAAAATGTGGCCACCTATCTCTTTTCCGAAGGTCAAAGAACGTTCAATATTGATTTTGTCACCCGGTTCAATAAAATTTAAGTTTGTTAGCTGTAAGGTCTCTTCCATTACATCAAAATAAACTCTATTATTCACCAGCTTTGTGACCGTTAAACAAACACCGTTATTTGCCACACTCGCACCAGTTTCTAAACCATGCTGTAGCTCTCCTGGAATATTAACTTCAAATGTTTTTAAACCACTCTGTGCTTTAATTGTAATAACATCACACGTCGCTTGTACGATACCAGTAAACATATTTGTGCTCTTTAGTTGAAGGTTTTTAAATGAATAACACAGGCTTTCAGGCCAAAAAATTAATCCAACTGGCAATGCCAGTATTAATTGCTCAAGTTACCCAAACAATGATGGGATTTATCGATACTGTTATGGCCGGTAGAGTCAGCGCTGTCGATATGGCTGCAGTCGCGATTGGTACCAGCTTATGGTTACCTGCTTTATTGTTTGTGCAAGGGCTACTGTTGGCATTTACACCAGTGTTTGCCCATCATCACGGCGCTAATAATCCAAAAGCAATCCAACCCTTGATGTCGCAAGCATTCTATATTGCCATAATTGGCAGTGTTGGTGTGTTGTTGTTCCTCTCATTTGCTAAAACTATTTTTACCATGATGGCTTTAGAACCTGAATTAGCCGAGTTAAGTGCAGGCTATTTACATGGTTTTATGTGGGGTGTACCTGCATTTATTTTGTACCAAATACTACGGGGCTGCTCTGAAGGCATCTCTTATACATTACCGACGATGGTTATTGGCTTTGTCGGTCTTGCGGTTAATATCCCTGCCAACTATATCTTTATCTATGGTCATTTCGGGGTCCCTGCGATGGGCGGTGCTGGTTGTGGTATTGCAACTGCATTAGTGTTCTGGGCTATGTTATTTGCCATGATGATATACATGCAACTTCACAAGAAATTTGCTGAGATAGCGCCATTTTCGACATTAAATAAGCCAAATTGGAAAACCATTTGGGAAATGATGAAGCATGGCACCCCTATTGCTATGGCTTTATTTTTTGAAGTCAGTCTATTTGCAGTTATAGCTTTATTGCTCGCCCCCCTTGGTGCTAACGTTGTTGCAGGCCATCAAATTGCCCTAAACTTCTCATCTATTGTATTTATGTTGCCATTATCAATCGGTATTGCCGTTTCGATTAGAGTGGGTTATTACCTAGGGCAAGATAAATTAGAAATATCAAAACTGGTGACAAAAATAGGGCTAATCATTGCATTCTCATTAGCAGTGGTAACGGCAATCATTACTGTATCGTTCAAAACTGAAATAGCCCTCCTTTACAATAATAACCCTGAAGTCGTTGCGCTAGCGGGTAGCTTAATGTTCCTTGCAGCTTTATACCAATTATCTGATTCTATCCAAGTTGTGGCTGCTGGCGCTCTTCGCGGTTATAAAGACACTAAGAGTGCCTTTTATATTACTTTAGTGTCTTACTGGGCCATTGGCATGACACTTGGCTATATACTTGCGCGTACAGATATCATTGTACCTGCGATGGGCGCACATGGCTTTTGGATAGGCTTAATCGCGGGCTTAACCAGTGCTGCAGTGTTATTTGCATTACGACTTATTTATATTCAAAAGAATGCTAATTTCAAAGCAGTATTGGAAGATAGAAGTTAATTTTAACTAGTCGTTATAAAATTTGAACGAGATGAGCATGCTGATAATGTTTAAAAAAAACACGCCTACGCTGCTATATGACTCAATTTGCACAGCAAATCGCCACTCGTTCATATTTTTGATTTTTTTGCTTGCATCAAAACGCGTATCCCGTAATATATCGCTCGTCCCAACGATGAAGTCTTTTATCAACGTTGAACGATACAACTGTAGCTCAGCTGGTTAGAGCACCACCTTGACATGGTGGGGGTCGGTGGTTCGAATCCACTCAGTTGTACCATTTTTTTTGAGATTGCTAAACACAATACAACCGTAGCTCAGTTGGTTAGAGCACTACCTTGACATGGTAGGGGTCGGTGGTTCGAATCCACTCGGTTGTACCAATTTCAAATCATAATAATTCATCCAGCTTATGCTGGTTTTTTTATGTTCAAAATTCCTAAGATTTACAAAATATCATCAACTACTTTTAAATATCATAAAAACCACTCAGTGATTGTTCAAAGAGTGGCTGTTTTGTAATTTATATAAAGGCTTATAAAGAATTCACAAAAGCTTTTAACTTCATATCTCTATCAATGAGTAACGGATAATCAGTTCGTCCTGCCATTGGCCAACCGTTGCGCCAAGTTTGCTTGTCACTTACCCCCCAAAACGTAATTCGACCTATGCTGTCGCTATGTTTTTTATAGAGAGCAAACAAGTTTTGATAGCGTGATGCTAATTGCTGTTCTACTTCAATGGGTAAACCTGCAGCGTACGGGTTATATTGTTGTTGCAGTGCGACATCTAATGAGACGTCGGCGCCTGCTGCTAAGTTTTCAGGAAATGGTAACACTGAAATATCAAGCTCTGTGACCATGACATCAACACCTGCTGCAGCAAACGCGACAATTGAATCTTCAACTTCGGTGAAGTCTGGGTAATCAAGAGAGTAATGGGCTTGCATACCTACACCATCAATTTGAATGCCCTTTTGTTTCAGTCGCTTGATTAACGCAATAGCACCTGCTCTTTTTTCAGGCTTAAACATATTGTAATCGTTGTAATACAGTTTGGCATTAGGCGCAGCTTGGTGTGCATAAATAAAGGCTTGTTCAATGAAGTCATCACCAATAATTTGCTGCCATTTTGATTCACGCAAACTGCCATCTTCATTAAGTGCTTCGTTGACTACATCCCAAGCAAATATTTGATCAGCATAACGCCCGGCAACAGTTTTAATATGTATTTCCATCACTTTTAATAGTTGCTCACGATTTAAAGGGTTTCCTGCATCATCTTCGAACACCCAATCAGGCGTTTGCGAGTGCCAAACGAGAGTATGACCAACCAATTGTTGATTGTTGTTCTTAGCAAAGTTTACTAATGCATCAGCAACTTCAAATTGATATTCATTGGGTAACGGGTTCACCGACTCCCATTTCATTGAATTTTCAGGCGTGAAGGTATTGAAGTGTTTAGCCGCTAACAATAGCTCAGGATCGGTAGGGTTCAATACTTGAGATTTACTGATTGCTGTACCAATTTTAAAGTTTTCAGCAAATTGATTTTTTAAAATAATATCTTGAGTCAATGTTGCTGTTGCTTCAGGTTTTGTTTGCTGAGTGACACCTTGGCCACTATTACAGCCTGATAGCGCTAAAACTACCGTGGCACAACCTGCAATTAACGATTTATTGAATTTATTAATTATTTTCATCACTTTCCATGTCCAGCTATTTGTGAGTAATCTGGCCGAATATTAATGCATTACATCGACCAAACAAGGTTAATAGTTGCCGTTTAAACGAATCTAATTAGTGACTGATAGTCGCTAATCCGAATAAATATTGGTTTTAATTACAGGCTCTCAATTAAGCCTGCAACTAATAGCCTGCTAATACCAAGGTTAGAAATGCCTAACTGATGAGTAAAGTTTTCAGTTGGTCTCCCCATTTTGTAAATCAAGTCCAAATAACTCATTATGATTATTCCTATACTGCTAGGTTATAATGAGAAACCACCAAATAGTCTTTTGGACAACAAGCTAATCTAAAATAGACTATTTAGCTGCTTATTAAAACATTTAAGTAACATAATTTTATATTTACTGACGATTTAACTTCAGCATCAAACGAATGATTACAGTCGTTATCACCATTAGCCGTTAAAGCCAGTACCAAATGGCTATAAGGTTTATCAACCACTAAGATCGGCAGTATGAAATAAATAACAACAATGTCTATCAGCGGCGCTAAGCATTCAGCTTGAAATCGAATGTCTAGTTAAACAGTGCCTTGAATGCAGGCTTAGGTTGGTGTTTTCTATCCCATAGCAGCGGATAATTGGTGCGGTTCGGAATTGGATAGTCATTTTTCCACGACATTCCATCATGTAATCCCCAAAATGTGACTCTGTCGATTTTTTCACGTTTTGCTTTGAATATATCAAATAGCTCTGTATATCGTTGTGATAATTTTGCTTCAATATCAGCGGGTAAATGATCTGAATATGGATCTAAGTAAGTTTTAAATTCTTGCTCTTGAAACTGCGGGTGCATAAACCCTTGCCCAATAACTTGACCTTCTTTGGTAAATGGCAACACATCAATATCGAGTTCAGTTATCATCACCTTCAGCCCCAATGCCGCGTATACATCAATAGCGTCTTCGATGAGATGACGTTTAGGAAAGTTGAGCCCCCAATGGGCTTGAATCCCTATTCCATCGATCTTAATGCCCTCACGTTGGAGCATTTTAATCATTTTGACAATGCCATCACGCTTGGCCGGTTTCCAGGCATTAAAATCGTTATAGTAAAGTTCTGTATTGGGTGCATACTTGGCGGCAAAGGTAAAAGCGGCTTTGGCCATTTCGTCACCATTGCCGATGACATTAGTCCACACGGTTTGACGATAGTTGCCATCATCACCGATGACTTCGTTTAGCACATCCCAAGCATCCACTTTGCCACGATACCTTCCTGCTACTAGCTTAATATGTTGCTCCATTCGATCAATTTGCTGTTCAGGGGAGTTTTGTTCACCATTGTTTTGCTTAAAAAACCAATCAGGGGTTTGGTTATGCCACACAAGCGTATGCCCTACGACGAACATATTGTTATTTTTACCAAACTCAATAAATTGGTCAGCTGCTGTAAAATTAAATTGATCAGGAAGTGGATTAACGATTTCTGCCTTCATGGCATTTTCAATGGTGATGGTATTGAACTGTTTGGTAATAATTTCTGCACTAACGGGATCAAGCCCTGAGACTATTTCATCATTTACAGCGACACCAATTTTAAAATCATTTTTAAAATGTTGCTGTAAAATATTTTTATTATTTGAGTCATTTAAGGCTGCCTTTTCTTCTGCTGAGCTATGAGCTGAAAACATTATCGGAAATATTGTGACACCTAACACTGCCACCAATTGTTTTAAACCCTGATGTTTTAAAAATAACGTTTTTAAGATTTGTCTCATTCTTACATCCTTTGTATAAAATAGTGTTAACCATCTTATTAGGATTTTTAACTAATAGTCAATTTGACCATTAAATTTATATTTGTTAACTTGGTGTTACATCGTTGCTCTAGGCCGTTAACTTTATTGCTCAACCCGATTCAAGAAATTGCATTGATGACAATACTCATAGAGACATTTTTAGAATGAATACAATAAGTAATATAGTGATAAAAAGATTTTTTACATTTGCAGCATTGGCCGCTTTTTCATCACATTCCATGGCAGTTGATAAGCTACACAGTATGGATATAAAAGATACAATTCCTGAAATAATAAAAAGTTGTCCTAAAAATATACTGCCTCTTGCAAGTGACTTATCACCCCTATTAATTACCTCTGAGCTAAAATTCTTAGAAGGGCCAACTTGGTCAGCGTTTACAGATACGTTTTATTTCTCTGAAATGGATTTTAATAGCCCTCAAACAAATGGGCCAGAAGCCACTATTTATTCTTGGAGCGAGCAAGACGGTATTGAACTGTTTATTGAAAATAGTGGTACCAACGGACTCTTGTCTGATGGTAAGCAGTTAATCAGCATGAATCATGATACGCGTTCAGTGAATAAATTTTCACTAACGACCAAAGAACGAGTTTTAATCGTTAATGATTATAACGACGCGCTGTTTAACTCTCCCAATGACCTTATAAAACATCCTTCTGGTGAGTTATTCTTTACTGATCCAGACTGGCAATTAAGTGAGCGACCGCAACAAACCCCCTTCACTGGCGTGTACAAAGTCAGTGAAGATAATGAAGTCACTTTACTATCAACAAAGTTCATTAAACCTAATGGAATTAGCTTGTCTCCTGACAATAGAATCATATATATCGGGGATTATAGTCATCAAATATTTGCACATCAACTTACCAAAAACAATGAGCTTGGGGAGTTGTTGTTCAAAATAAACATTGATACACCGGATGGAATTAATGTGGATTGCGCAGGAAACATCTATGCAGCCAGTCATAATGAAGGTAATTTATATGTTTATAACCCACAGGGCGAATTACTTCAAAGCGTTTATATCGCCCCTAAAATTACTAACTTAGCTTTTGGTGGAAAAGACTTAAAAACCATTCTAGTCACTACTGGCAATGGTTTATTTACCTTTAAATCTAATATCCCAGGTATAACACCAACTCATTCAAATTAATCTAATGTCTTAATAGTGGTGTCAATTCCTTTTCCTGTTGCAGCCCAATATATTCCGCCGTATAAATGAGCTAAGAACACGTCATTTTGATAAACAGGTTTGATGTGACCTAGTGATGTATAAAATGAGCGGCCGCCATCATAGTTCTGGTACCAAGCAATGGGATGAAAGCTTCCCATACCATTGCCCTTTTTTGTTCCCCAATCAGCGTTAGGGTTATAACTGGTTTCATCGACAGTCAAAAGATAATTCAGTCCCGTTGATTTAGCTTCACCAAACTCATACCATTCGTCAGTCCACAGCATCTTTTCAGGCATTGATTCTAGACCAGGAAATTCACTAGACACTTTAGACAGCCAAGCTGTTTGCACTACCGGGTGTATAACGAACGTATGCCCAACGAGTTGTTGATACCATTGCCAGTCGTATTCTGTATCTGATGCACTGTGAATACCGACAAACCCTTTGCCCGACTTTATATAGCGTTCCAACGCTTGTTGCTGCTCATTAGACAGAATATCACCTGTCGTCGAAAGAAATATCACTACATCAACATTGCTGAGGTACTCATCGTTAAAGTAATGACTTTCTTCATGCCAGATCAGATTGAAATAATGTTTATCTGCAAGCTTTTCAAACGCCGTGACGCCTGCTGGAATAGACTTATGATGCCAGCCAGCTGTTTTAGTAAATAATAGTACGTTGAATTGTTTAGCCGCTAAGGTTTCGAAACCTGTCGCGTGGCTGTGTTGATGGTTAAAACCAACAATGGCTATAAATACCACGAGTAAAAATTTATGCATTTGTAATATTATCCTATTTAAATTTGACGAATAAATTTGCCGTCAATCTACCGGTAATGGGATCGTCATTGATATCAAACGCCGGTTTTACCAGGCTTGAATGCAGTAGTTGCCCAGGAAAAATAATTAACCGATTCTGCTGATATGGGATCACTTTATAACATTCAAAATCTGGATGATCCTCAGTGCAGTAGCCACTATGCTGTAAAGTATTAAGTGTTGTTTGGTACTCTGCTAATCGGGCTTCATTAATAAATTCATAGCCACTACGTCTATGGCGGAAAAAAGCGGTACCGCCATGTTGATGACAAGATAAGTAATGAATACAGGCAATAAGATTAGGATGATAAGTATCAAAGTGTGGAATGGTTTGTATTAATGACAAATCAGCTTCTGCTGTGGTCAACAGTGAGTAATAGTTATCACAAGGGCTTGGCGTAAGGTGTTTAGGCAAATTAAAAATAGAATACAAGGCTTGCATCAGTGGTTTTAAGTAAGCAACCACATCAGCTTTGGACATGGCACTTCTGATCCCCGGGTATTGGGTATGTTTATCCTGTATAAACTGACAAGCAGTAATGATCTGGTCACGAACAACCTCGATGTCCGCGACATAATCATCAATAATAACAATAGGTATTTTACTGTTACCGATATATTCAATACGAGGCTTTATATCAGCATTAATACTAAACATAGCGCCTTAACTGATTGTAGACTTGCAGTAGTTATTTATAAAATCCACATGGTTAGGCAAGCTATTTACCCGTCTAGCGATGCTTTGTTTAATGGTACCTAAAAACTGCGCCAATTCGTCATCAGACATGTTATCGACAATAGGATGATATTGCTCAGGCATCAAGCCTTGGCCTAACATCACTTGTAGCCATGAAGCTTCACCAAACAACTCTTGATCTGTTTTATACACTTGGCCACTTTGTTTGAATAAATCTATTCTTTTTTGTAAGCTTTCAGGGATATCCATTTGCTTACAATAGCGCCAAAACTCACTGTCTTTTCGCTCTGTTACATGATAATGAAGCACAATAAAGTCACGAATATTCTCAATTTCAATTCGCATCTTTTGATTAAAATTGTCAACCACGCCACTTTCCATTGCGGTTGTTGGCAAGTTTTGCATTAATCGAACAATGCTTTGTTGGATCAAATGAATACTGGTTGATTCAAGTGGTTCAATAAATCCGCTGGATAAACCGATAGCGACACAATTCTTATTCCAATGCTTACGTCGAGTACCAGTCCGAAACTTGATAACTCGAGGCTCGTTGATCAGCTCCCCTTCAATATTTTCAAGCAGTAATGATTTAGCGTCATCATCAGACAGATATTGACTACAAAAGACTAAACCATTACCCATTCTATTTTTCAGCGGTATTTGCCATTGCCAACCACAAGGATGCGCAATAGAGCGGGTATAAGGTACCAGTGGTTTCGTTTGCTTCGTTTGCACCGCAATTGCGCTATCGCAAGGTAACCAATGACGCCAATCGTCATAACCGGTATGCAGTGTTTCTTCTATCAGCATGCCTTTAAAACCGGTGCAATCAATAAATAAGTCACCAGCAATCTGTTGACCATCAGCTAATGTTAACGATTCAATAAAACCATTTTGTTCATTTAAATTTACTTTTGAAATCGTTCCTTCAATGCGTTTAGCGCCATACTTTTCAGAAAACTGACGTAGAAAGCGGGCGTAAAGTCCTGCATCGGTATGAAACGCATGATTTCTATCATGATTAGCTAGCACTGCAAATTTACCTACACGACTTGCCACGTGTTCAGGGCAGTAATCGCCTATGTCACTGGCAACCCCTTGCTTAACACCTTTTAACCAAAAATGTTGAAATCCTGCAGCCCAGCAACTTTGGCCTATGTAACCAAATGAATGCATATAGTCTTGATTAACATCACGCCAGTTTTCAAAAGAAATACCTAATTTAAACGTGGCATTCGTCGCAGCCATAAATTCAGCTTCGTTGATTTTTAATAAATCATGAAAAATGTGTAAGGTCGGTATGGTTGCTTCACCGACACCTACGGTAGGAATTAAATCAGATTCAACTAAAGTGACATTAATATTCTTGCCTAATAACTTAGCAAAAGCGGCAGCAGCCATCCAACCAGCAGTACCACCGCCAGCTATAACTACGTTTGTTATTTTTTTATTCATTTCAGTAGCCTGCATGCTTGTTTAAAAGATATATAGCCATGATACGGTATCGAATTAATGATAATAAATAAACAAATTTACTGATAAAGTATTTATCATCAAAATCCCATTAATGGGTCAGTTGACTGTTTTTACGTTCAACCAGTTTTCTCATATGCGCCTGAGAAGCAATAATCATGTAAATGGCTTCAAGATACCCTGATTGATGTAATTTAATCACTTTATCAGCCGCCAAACTGGCTAGCTTATCTTCATTGATAGTATAAAAACCAATTAACTGATGCTGACTGTCATTATTTAACGTCACGTCGATAGTCACCGCTTCAAGTAAATCAAAATGAGTGAGTGCAGCAACAAATAATGCATTCGCATTGAGCCCTTGATGTAACTCCTCAAGTATATTGGCCATATTCTCCAAATATTCACTATTGCCACCAAAAGGTAAAAACAGTTCAACGCCCTGCTCATCATTGACTCTAGGTGAGTCCATATCTAAGGTAATGACTCTTTGTGGCTCAGATACCCCGTTCATTACCGAATGCTGAGTGCCAATGTAAAATGGCAATCTTTGCATTGAAAGCGGGATATAACTGGCATCCCACTTACCTTCATTTAAGAATAAGTTTTCATTATTTTTAAACCCAAACAGGGTGACTGGCGTAAACTCGCCTGTGTCAGCATTTTTTTGAAACATAATCGGGTAATGAGCCTGAACCGTTTTAAATTCAGCGACAAAAGTCGGTGAAAACCACTGGTCATCGCCATACTTAGCTGAACGTTCGGTAATAATTTTTATATTTTTATGTTCAACGTTATTTAATAATGCGTGAGTAGCCATAGATGCGTTCCTTTTGGGTTTTATTAATACCACTATGCTAATTGAGCCTTGTCATGATGATCGTCGGCGCGGTTATGAATGGGGCTTTTTTCTATAGTGAGATCTTTGATTCTGCTTGTTTGAATAATGCTTTGCTGAATACTGTTAAGTAAACTTCGATTACAAATAGCGACTTGTTTTAATTGTTGTTGCTGCTGAGCGACCTTCTGTATTTGCGCCGAGTATTGACTTAAATCGAGTTGGTCACTCAGCTCATGTTGCTTCATGCCGTAATACACGTATTGATAACTGGCAGCAGGAAAAAGCGGGTAAGCTTGGGTAATATCGTATTTACTCGGGGCTTGATGCTGCCAAAGCGCCAATAACTTCAGTAAAGAAGTTGGCGTTGTGGTGTCATCTTTATGTTTACGCCAATACTCACTGTCTTTTCTATTTGATAAAACATAGTGCAGCTTTAAAAAATCAATTATTTGTTGCCAATGGTTGAGCATTCGTTGATTAAAACGCTCTTCAATAAGAGGCAATACTTGCACATGATGCGGAAACTGCTCAGCAATAAACATCGCTGATTGTTCGACTAAGGCTAAAGCTGACGCTTCTAGCGGCTCTATAAAGCCAGCTGACATGCCGATAGCAACACAGTTGTTATGCCAAAATTTGCTTAAATGGCCAGGATTGAAGCTAAGGTGTTTAACGCTTACGCTGTCGACTTCACCACCAATGTATTGCGTTAACGCAATCTTGGCTTCTTCATCTGATATAAACTCACTGGAATACACATAGCCAACCCCACGGCGAGATTGCAATCCAATATCCCAAATCCAACCAGCAGCCTGCGCTGTGGCAAGGGTACTTGAATTAATGGGATGGTTTTTCGATGAATAAGGCACCTGAGCCGCAACGGCACGGTCGTTAAACAAGATAGATTTTTTACAAATAAACGGAATTTTATAATGCTGTTTTATCAATAAGCCCTGTTGACCACTGCAATCGATAAATAAGTCACCATTAACAAGCGGCGACGTTAAAGAATCCGTCTGTAAACAGGTAATAAAGTCTGTTGCATCCGCATTAAGTCCTATGACGTTAGCGCTGATATGTTTGATGTTAAGTGTATCAATACAATGATTTTTTAATAATAATGCAAATTTACCCGCATCAAGATGATAACCATAATTACCGATATAGTCGTAATCTGCTGTATGGGTTAATTTAGGGGCTAGATTAAGCTGGCAAAGACTTGATTGATAACAGAATAATTGAGCGAAACTGGCTGCACCATCGCAATGACAAGCAGAGTGGTTAGTGACTGCAACGTCGGTTCTCTGCTGAAAATCAGCCGCTACAGGTTGTGTGAATGGATGGTAGTAAAAACTATGACTCGTCGTTGGATTGTTCCAATGTACAAACTTCGACGCTTGCTTAAAGCTGGCATCACAATGAGTTAAAAAATCTGACTCGCGAATCCCGATATGTTTCAGGGTTTCACGCATTGAAGGCCAAGTCCCCTCACCCACACCTATCGTGGCAATATCAGCGGATTCAACTAGGGTGATATTAATCGCTAGTGACTTTTTTTTGAACTGTGCAGCAAGGATCCCTGCTGTTAACCAGCCTGCTGTACCACCGCCAACAATAACAACTTCTGTGATTTTATTATTCATAGCTCACCACAAACACAAGTAAATAAGGGTGATAGCGACTGGGGGCAGCCGCTATCATTTACAGCTCGCTTCTAGAACGTATAGCGAACCCCTAATCCATATCGCGCACCTGTTTGTGTTGTTTCAAACACTAATTGGCTTTGACGACCATGCTTACGAACCACTTCTTCAGTAATGTTTATCCCTTCAGCAAAGACGGTAAGTCCTTCAACTGCTGGAATGTCATAACTGATACTGAAGTCAATTTGATAATATTCTTCAGTGTAGATAGGCGTGGTTAAATCGCCATTAACGCGTTTATCTGACAAGAACTCATCACGCCAGTTATAAGCAATACGCGCCTGCACACCGTAGTTATCGTAAAATAACACTAAGTTTGCAGTATCACTTAAGCCCACTAATGCTTCAGTATCTTCAAGTGAACTATCATCATATTGTAAATCTGAATCTACCATGGTGTAGTTTACAATACCGCCGAAACCCGTTTCACCAAATAAGTGTTGTACATTAAACTCAATGCCATCGATGGTATGTTCTGTGTCACCATTAATAGGCACATTTAAGTCAAATACGACTTCATCATCTGTTAATGGGTCGCCAGCAATCGTACCGCCATCTAACAAGCCATCATCATCAAAATTTGGTGTTACGTTTGGATCATCTGCATAATTTTCAAAAATATAAGTACGAATTTGCTCATTTGATGCGTTAGCACCTAAAGCTGCCACTGCCGCATTAAATTTATCACCACTCAAAGGGTTAGATAGATTGAAAATATTAGACTGTTTAGAGCCATAGCTAATCCAGTTAGACACGTCCTTTCTGAAATAACCCAAAGAAGCATAACTACCCGCATCGTAATACCACTCTGCAGACAAGTCATAGTTAATTGACTCTAATGGTTCTAAGCCAGGATTCCCTGAACTGCCAGAGTACCCACTTAAATTACCACCCGTATTAATGGTCGTTCCACCTAACAGCGAGTTATAACCCGCACGTGAAATTGTTTTACCTACTGCTGCGCGAACGCGTACATCTTCGGTCACATCTAAGTTAAAGTTAATGTTTGGTAAGAAAATATAGTAGTCAGCACTTTGCTTTAGAGTTTCAATACCTGTTTGCCCCGTGATAGAGGTGGATGTGTCTTCGTTCCATTCAACGCGGCTATAACCCGGCGCCGAAGCTGTCGAGACTACATCAGTTTGTTCATAACGTAGACCGACATGTACGCTATATGGCATATCAAACATTTCACCTAAGAAATTAGCTTGAATGTATGCTGCGGTGGTTTCTTCTTCAGTAAAGCGGTTGGTATCAGCATCCCAATTCGTCGAAGCACAGAATTGGCCTTCTCCATTAGGACCTGCAGCAGCGCCAGAGGCGGCCTTACAATCACCATATAGACCATCAACATTAGCGATAGGATCGGCATATTCTGCAGCACTGATGATCTCATCAAAGTCAGCAAAGAAAATACGATTAAATAAATCGTAATCACTTTGGGTTGGAGTACCTTCAAAATCACCAGCGGTACCTGTATCATCAAATTTGTCTAGGATGGTATCTTCAGTCCAATTAATATCCTCGAAGTCACCTTCTTCACCGACGCCACCCCAATCTGGGCGTTGCACTTGAGTATGACGATAGCGGTTATTCACAGTGTTAAGCGAAACACCAAAATCAATACTTAAATCACTGTTAAAATGGTATTTACCATCTAATTGAGTTTGATCAATTTCTGACGTGTATTTGTCATTGGCAAACCAACTTCCTGATAAACGCATGGTACTAGGGTTAAAGTTTTCGATATCGCCTACAGCAATGCCCGGTAAACTGCCCGTTAAATCAAGGCCGGTACGGCTACGCGTATATGACGGTAATTGCACGTTGTTACGAGTACCGTGACGTGGATCCGACGCTTTCATGTTGGCTTTAGAGCTATGATGATCTAGCGTTAACACTAAATCTTCTGTTACCTGCCAATCAAGGTTTAAGCCAATTGAATCAGTAACCTCTTCACGACCCCAAGCACCCACTGTTAGTGAAGTATCTTTTAAATCACCAGGGCTGTTGATGTCATAAATTTCAGAATAAATTAATGGCACAGCATTGGGCTCACCCGTCCAAACTGATTCACTGCGATCGCCGGCATAGTTAAACCAAACTGAAGCATCAGTATGCTGTTCTTCAATGGTATTTCTGAAGGTGGTGTAATCCAATGTCGCAGTAAAGTTTTCAATTGGACGATATTGTAATGTTAATTGGCCATTGATACGTTCACGTTGACGTTCTTCCATGACATAGCGTGGCTGTTGTGGGTTTGAGTAAATACCCATAGTTGGACGATTAGTTCCGCCTTCAGCACCTGCTGGTACGCCGCCCCAACCTGTGTTGCTCGCGTCACTGGCACGATAGCCTTGATCGGCTAAAAACTG
Source organism: Shewanella sp. 6_MG-2023 (assembly GCF_030547195.1). Taxonomy (NCBI): domain Bacteria; kingdom Pseudomonadati; phylum Pseudomonadota; class Gammaproteobacteria; order Alteromonadales; family Shewanellaceae; genus Shewanella; species Shewanella sp. 6_MG-2023. The sequence continues at coordinate 87,200 of NZ_JAUOQU010000005.1, forward strand.
TTTCATACCACTTTCACGTTCTTGATAACTACCTGAAATAGCAATACCAAAAGTATCATCAGCAAAAGTTTGTGAATATAAACCGCTAAACTCAGGAGTAACCCCACCTGTTTCTGTCGAAGCATCATCTACAGCTTTACCTGACAGACTGGCTGTTAGACCGGGTGCATCTAGTGGTTTATAAGTACTTAAATTAATCGTTGCACCAATACCACCAGTAGTAATGCTGGCATCAGAGGTTTTATAAACTTCAACACCGGATACACTTTCGGCAGCGACATTGGCAAAATCAAACGTACGACTACCTGTAGTATTAGGTAACTGTCGTCCATTTAAGGTGATAAGATTTTGTGCCGAGCCAAAACCACGCACAGTCACAGTACTACCTTCACCGTTAGAACGGTCAATAGAAACACCAGTAATACGTTGCAGTGACTCCGCTAAGTTAGTATCCGGAAATTTACCAATATCTTCTGCAGAAATGGCATCAACAACACCTTCGGCTTCGCGTTTTAGATCCATTGAACGGATTAAACTGCCACGAATACCTGTCACTTGAATCACTTCGACGTCATCAGCTGCTTCTGCAGCATAACTGCTATGTGTCGCAGACATTGAACTTAATGCTGCTAGAATTGAAGTGGCTATTATCTTTTTATTAAACATCTCATTCTCCCCTCGCTTCGTTATTGCCAAAATGGCAATGACTCCTTTTTCAATTAATTACTCCCCAGAAGTAACTAACCGTTTGATTTAAAAATCCAATAAAGAGTACTAACAAAGACTGCAATCGATTCGTATGTTATTAAATCGTTAAATTCAATATAAAGCTATAGTTTGTCGATTCTCTGCTCATTATTGCGTATTTAAATGTGTAAACTTTTCGTTAATCTTTACCTGTATTATTTAAATCTACTGGTCAAATTGACCATAACTTATTTAGACAAATAAAAATGTTGCTATCCCGCTTTATACAAAGCATTACTCATATGCTGTTATGGTTATTATTTGACCGTCTGAATCATGGTGTAATTGTGTTTTTTTCACACAACGCAAATGTGTTTGACCCGACGATAAACTGGCATCATGGTAGAATAAAAACCACTTTCCTTGATGCTCCACAATTGAATGATGGTTAGTCCAACCTAAAACGGGATTTAATATCACACCTTGATATACAAATGGCCCATAAGGATTATCACCAATACCATAAGCAATATTATGGGTATCTCCAGTAGAGTATGAAAAATAATATTTCCCATTATGTTTATGTACCCAAGACGCTTCAAAGAAACGACGTTGGTTATCAGCTGTGGTGATTGGATGACCCTTTTCATCGACAATAACGATGTCTTGAACCTCTTCGGCTAAAGACAACATATCATCTGATAACTTTGCCATTTTGGCTGGCAATGCAGCTTGCTCATCTTCAGGGTAACTGTCTTGCAGACTAAACTGGCCTTCATGCCAATTTTGTAATTGCCCGCCCCATAAACCACCAAAATATAAGTAATAACTGCCATCATCATCTTCAAAAACAGCCGGGTCTATACTAAATGAACCTTCAATATAATTATCTTCAGCAACAAAGGGGCCTGCTGGTGAATGGCTTGTTGCTACGCCAATTCTAAAAATACCTTGTAAATCACGAGCCGGAAAATAAAAATAATAAGCGCCATTTTTATGAGCAGCATCTGGCGCCCACATTTGCTTACTCGCCCACTTAACATTTTCTACACTCAAAGCAACACCATGATCAATCACGTCATTAGTATCATTATCAATAGATAAAACATGATAATCTTTCATGGCAAAATGATCGCCATCGTCATTAATTTGAGTATCAGTTTCTATATCATGTGAAGGATAGATATATATTTTATCCTCAAACACATGAGCAGAAGGATCGGCTGTATATATATGAGATACTAATGGTTCATCCTTCTGTTTAAATGAATGAGCATTTTCAATATCCAATTGCTGCTTCCTTTCAGCATCACTTACTTCTTTATTAATCATGGTTTCCCTTTTCTATTTAACCTTAGCACCCAATACAACACCAAGATTTCAACGAATACTTTTAAATTAACAATTTTCAATAATTAAAAGTAACTAGCTGCATTTTGTTTCAAGTAGATTTAATTGAATTTTTTTAACTTCCATTTCTGTTAAACGATATTTACTAATGACAAATAAACAGATGATGGTGCACGCAATAGGTATTCCGGCAAAGGCCAATAAAATGCCTGACAATGTATGTTCAGTTTGTACTTCATTAGGGACATAGTCATACGCAGACAATATCCAACCAGCTAATGCGCCACCAATAGCAAACCCAAATTTAATGGCTAACAAATGCCCTGAAAAAGTGATAGCCGTTAAACGTTTACCCATTTTCTCAACGCCGTAATCAACAGTGTCAGCAACCATTGAAAACATAATGGGCGTTATGATCATATGGGCAAAGTTGGCGATGAAGTAAGCAATAAAGATAAGTGCTATTTGGTCACTGCCTATGACATAAAATAATGAATGTGAAATTATCACTACCACTAATGCCACCTGAAACAGGATCTTTTTCTCAATAAACTTAGACAGGAAATTAGTCGATATCGCACCAAGTACTGAACCCACTGCTGCCAATGTTAAAAAATTCGATAGCAGCGATTCATCACCGATGTAATATTTAATATAATGCGGTGCAACAGATGCTCGAATACCGATAAGAATTAACGTCGCTAGACTAATAATGGCAATGACTAACCATTGATCATTTTTAAATAACTGAAAGAAATCTTTAAAAATACTCTGAGTCGAGCGTTTACTCGCATCCGTGTTAGTGAGTGTTTCTTTGGTCATTGCAAAACACATTAAGAAACAGATAGCGGCTAATGTCCCCATGAAAATCATTGCTAATGGATAACCTACAGCATCATTCCCTTGACCAAAATATTCGACTAACCTTGGTATTGCCCAAACAATAACCACCAGCGCAGCCATCGCCATGGCAAATCTAAAAGATTGTAAAGAGGTCCTTTCTTTAGGATCTGAAGCCATCACCCCACCTAAAGCACCATATGGAATGTTAATTGCCGTGTAACATGTCATTAGCAGCCCATAAGTCACGTAGGCATAAATCAACTTACCCGTACTATCAAAATCAGGGGTGATAAACGCTAAGCAGGCTAAAACGCCATAAGGTACTGCTAACATTAGAATGTATGGACGGTATGAGCCCCAACGAGTACGAGTTCTATCTGCTAGACCGCCCATGATAGGGTCAGTTAATCCGTCAAAAAGCCTAACCGATAACAATAAGGTTCCGGCTGCTGCAGCTGAGAGACCATAAACATCGGTATAGAAAATCAACATAAAGTTGGCGACCATTTGAAACACGATGTTACTTGCAGTGTCTCCTAGGCCATAGCCAAGCTTTTCTTTAATGGTGAGTTTCTTATTCGTCTTTTCCATTACCATTACATTCCAATTAAAGGTTATAGTCACAAACACTATATCAATTAATTAACATTGTAAACAGCTTTAGGTAATTATTAACAGGGTGTAAAAAAAGACAGCGATTGCTGTCTTTGATGGGGTAGCAAAACTTATGTTTTAGTATTCAAAGGTATAACCGAATTGCGTCAGCTTTTCATAAACATCAATGTCAAAACGGTACAATGCGGCAGCGCGATGTGCCACATTACGTTGTTTTTCTTTGCAATCTATCAATAAATCCATCTTTAAAATTTTTCGACGAAAGTTAGGTTTGTCTAAGGTTAAACCCAATATAGATTCATACAATTCTTGCAGTTGTAATAAAGTGAACTTCTCAGGTAATAGACTGAAACCTAAGGGTTCATGTCTTACTTTGTATTTTAAATGATTTAAGCAGCTGGCGAGAATGTTGCCATGATCAAACATTAATTTAGGGACTTGTCTCACATCAAACCATTCACACTCAATAGCATTGGCACCATGAGCTAAATCAGTGTCATCAAAACGCACTAATGAATAAAAAGCAATGGTAATAATACGTCTGGCAGGATAACGGTCAACATCACCAAATGCACCTAGCTGATCTAAGTACAAGTTTTCGACACCCGTGGTATTTTTAACGACGCGAGATGCCGCCGTTTCAAGATTCTCATTACTGCGTACCCAGTGTCCAACGAGCCCCCACTGGTTAGTTGCAAGCCCTTGATTGTATTTAACGAGTAATACTTTTAGCTTACCTTCATGCAGGGTAAAAATAAGATTATCAACGGTTAAGTTACTAATACAATCAGCTGGAATCGTTTCTTCATTAATAACTTCGTTTATAAAGTTCACGGGGGGTATCCAAATAATAGAGCAAGCAATGTGATACAACTTGAGGGGATGTAGCAGTCAATAGCTAGCTAAACACCCTATTCTAAAGTCATACACAACAGAAATTTATAAAACACTTTACTCATCAAAATCATAATTGTAAATGACTGATACAATTTCAATTTATACTTTGAGAGACTGAAAAGTTAAATGTTGAGTGCATAAACACCCAAGTGTAAACGTGTGTTTATGCCTCCAAATTTTTGATGTGAGTATTGTTAAAACCAGTTTATTAACACTTTTAGTCGTTTACGTGTTCGCTTTACTCGACTCTCTTTGGATAATAGTAAAGTCTAGAATGTTGCGTAGTTGAGTGCCTTTTAGATCAGAAAAGTCTTTATTTTTATTAGCGGTAAATAAACTCACCGCTAACTTGGCCATGTCATTGATAGGTTGCCTAACCGTAGTGATGTTTGGCCATACAATCGTAGCAAGCGTTGTATCATCAAAACCGACAACAGATAAGTCATTAGGGACATTCAGCCCTTGGTTTTGGGCAATTGATATGACTGCGGCAGCCATATCATCATTAGCTGCAAAGATAGCGCTAGGTTTATCAGTTAACGACAACATTTTCTTCGCAGCTAACATTCCAGATTGATAGCTAAAGCAACCTTGCTCTATGTATTCCGGTGGGGTATTTATTCTATTTGAACGCAGTGCATCTAAATAACCTTGATAGCGTAAACGACTAACCCCTTGCTTCGGATCACCAATAATATGGCCAATTTTATGATGACCTTGTTTTATTAGTGTTTCCGTTAAATCAAAAGCGGCTTGATAGTCGTCCATACAAATATAGGGTGAAACAGTTAATTGACTATCCGGCGCGACTCTTACAAACGGAACATTAGCCCGTTGTAAACAATCAATTATTTCCTTTTGGTCACAAACCGGAGGCAGTAAAATTATTCCATCCACTTTGGTTTCGTTAATCAGATCATTTACTGATTGCAGTGTTATATCAAGGTTATTGTCTGCTTCATCTACCACGAGGTGAAACCCTTTAGCACGACAGTTTTTCAATGCACTTAACAAAAACTGGCTAATATAGGCATCACTTGGATTGTCATATATTAACCCGAGTAAATAGGATTTATTACTGGCTAATCGACGTGCAGATTCATTAGGTCGATAGTGTAACTGCTTAGCCACAGCTAGCACTTTACTGCGAGTATTATCACTGACGTTAGGATCTTGGTTTAAAACCCGCGATACTGTCATCATTGAGACACCAGCTGCTAATGCGACATCCTGTATGCGTGCTTTTTTTACCTTACCCATAACTTGCCTACTCATCATTATCAGGTCAAAAATATAAACAGCTACTCACGTACTTCATAAATATATCGTTAATATTAAAAAACTTAATGATACAGAAACACTAACCTTAAGCCTTAAATAAGCGCCTTAACCTTGGCTAACTGTACTTGAAACAATAAGCTATGTTGATGGGTAACCACTGCACTTTCAGCCTTGCCCTGCTTAATCAGTCGGCATGCTTCATCTGCCTCAAAGTGATAACCTAATGATTGTCTATCATCACTAAAACTTTCGATTAAATCATCAAGATGAAATAAATGACATTCTTTCGCTCTAAATGCATCAGGGATCAAGATGTAACCCTTATCGCCAATAAGATAAGCATTATTACCCAATCGACATTGAAATGAGGTTGCAAGACTGACCATCACATCATCGCTTTTGCCAATAATGATGACATCATCTTCCACACCTGTTTCGCAGACATGTGCTTGAACATAGAGATTATCGATATCAGACTGTAGGAAGTAATCTGCAATTGCCAAGGGATAAATTCCCATATCCAATAAACAACCACCCGCCAATTCAGCATTATATTCTCGGCCATCTGGGTTAAACGGCACGGGATAACCAAAATCAACTTTAATGTGCTTAAGCTTGCCAATTCGGCCATCATTTAACCATTGCTTAGCTTGTTGCATCGCAGGTAAAAAGTAAGTCCATAAGGCTTCCATCAGCAGCAAGCCTTTATCTTGGGCTAAGGTGACCAAAATTTGGCATTGCTCTGTTGAAACTGTCATCGGTTTTTCGCACAGTACATGCTTTCCAGCAGTCAACGCATCGAAGGCTTGTTGAAAGTGAAAATTATGTGGGGTGCCGATATACACAATATCAACCTTTGGATCATCAAATAATGCTTGGTAGCCTTGATACGCTTTTTCAACCTGGTATTGCTTGGCAAATTCATCGGCATCAGTTTGCTTTCTGGCTGCTACCGCATATAAATGGCTATTCTCAGAAAAGACTAAGTCCTGACAAAATAAAGCTGCAATCCTTCCTGCGCTAACAATCCCCCAATTTAGCTTGGCCATACTTTACTCCCTTTATATTCATCAAATTGCCTTATCAAAAGCGATTTATCGCGCTGTAAAACCTGCGCTATCTGCTATTAACTCGATTAACAGCCAACCAAAGTTAACATTAATGAAACAAAATACACTTGATAGATTTAAAACTCAATGATAATGTTAGCGCTAACAAAAAATAGAAACTCATAACAACGGATAGAATTATGTACCTTGGAATAGACTTAGGAACCTCTTGTGTGAAGGTCATTATCTTAGACAATAATGATCAGTTGTTAGCACAAGCCAGTTCAGCACTGACAATATCTCGTCCCCACGACCAATGGTCAGAACAAGATCCAAATCATTGGTGGCAAGCTACCTGTTCAGCGATGGCAGAGCTTAAAACCCAAAAGCCTGAATTACTCAAAGCGATTAAGTCTATTGGTTTGTCAGGTCAAATGCATGGGGCGACTTTACTAGATAGCGACAACCAAGTTATTCGTCCGGCGATATTATGGAATGATGGTCGAAGCGAAATTCAATGTAAAACCTTAGAAGAAAATGAACCCAACTCGCGTAATATTACCGGTAACATTGCGATGCCAGGCTTTACTGCACCAAAGTTGTTATGGGTAAAAGAGCATGAACCTGAAAACTTTAACAAAGTATCCAAGGTATTATTACCTAAAGATTTTTTACGTTTCAAAATGACTGGGGATTTTGCATCAGACATGTCTGACTCCGCAGGTACCCTGTGGTTAGATGTCAAGAATCGTTGCTGGTCTGAAGCGATGCTAACGGCAACTTCTTTAAGCATTGAACATATGCCGCAGCTATTTGAAGGCACAGATATAACAGGCAAGTTAAGCCCGAATATTGCCAGTTTATGGGGCATGGATTCTGTGCCTGTTGTTGCTGGCGCGGGTGACAATGCCGCTGGCGCAATTGGTATCGGCGTGATTAAGCCAAACCAAGCATTTTTATCTCTAGGCACGTCTGGCGTTTATTTTGTTGCAAATGAGCAATATTTACCTAATCCAGATAACGCTGCCCATACTTTTTGTCACTGTTTGAGTGATACCTGGCATCAAATGTCGGTGGTATTAAGCGCGGCAAGTTGTTTGAGTTGGGTGACAAAACTAACAGGTTATGGCAATGAATCAGCCCTACTAGAACAAATCGCTAAATGTGATTTTAGTCAGCCAAACTCAGTGTTGTTTTTACCTTACCTTTCTGGTGAACGAACCCCGCACAATAACCCGAATGCCAAAGGCGTTTTCTTTGGTTTAGACCATAACACCACTGCTGCCAGCCTTGGCCGCGCAGTATTAGAAGGTGTGGCATTTGCTTTTGCTGATGGTCAACAGGTGTTACTAGATGCGGGTGCAACCATTGATGAAATTACGGTTATTGGCGGTGGTTCAAAAAGTCGATTATGGGGAGATATTCTTGCTAGCGTATTGAACCGTTCACTTTCATACCGTGAAGGCGGTGAAGTCGGACCGGCATATGGCGCAGCAAGGTTAGCAAGAATTGCTGTAGAACAGAGTCCTCTTGAATCAATCTGCACCAGTGGCAAGCTTGAACACCTGGTATTACCTAACCCTGAAATGCAAGTTTATTACGCCGATCAATATCAAAAATTTAAAGCCTTATACCAAGCAACCAAACATCTATTTTAATAATTAAACCCTTAAATAGTATTAAATTAACTAAAAGAAACGGAGTCAACATGAGCGAACAATTTTTTAATAATATCGAAAAAATCAAATACGAAGGCGAAGCCAGTAAAAACCCTTTAGCATTTCGTTACTACGACGAAAATCGTGTCGTTCTTGGTAAAACAATGAAACAACATTTGCGTTTTGCCGCTTGTTACTGGCATAACTTCTGTTCAACGGGTTTTGATATTTTTGGTGAAGGTACCTTCGATCGCCCTTGGATCCAACCTGTAGGTGATCAACTGGCTCTAGCTGAACAAAAAGCCAAGGTTGCATTCGAATTTTTTGAAAAGCTTGGTGTACCCTATTTTTGCTTTCACGACACCGATATTGCTCCTGAAGGCGCAACGTTAAAAGAAAGCCATGCTAACGTAAACCACATTGCAGACATTCTAGAAAAAGAAATGCAGCGTACTGGCGTTAAATTACTTTGGGGTACAGCTAATCTGTTCTCAAATAAACGTTTTTGTGCAGGTGGTGCTACGAATCCAAACCCTGAAGTGTTTGCCTATGGCGCAGCTCAAGTAAAACACGCAATGGAAGTGACTAACCGTTTAGGTGGCGAAAACTACGTGTTATGGGGCGGCCGTGAAGGTTATGATTCGCTACTGAATACTAACTTAAAGCAAGAAAGCGAACAGTACGCACGCTTTTTAAAAATGGTAGTAGAACATAAACATAAAATTGGTTTTAAAGGCACTTTGTTAATCGAGCCTAAGCCTCAAGAACCGACTAAACATCAATACGATTATGACACTGCAACCGTCGCAGGCTTCTTACACAAGCACGGTTTACAAGATGAAATTAAAGTAAATATTGAAGCTAACCACGCAACCTTGGCTGGACACAGCTTCCATCATGAAGTAGCTGTAGCATGTGCTGAAGGCATTATGGGCAGTATCGATGCTAACCGTGGTGATATGCAAAATGGTTGGGACACAGACCAATACCCTAACGATGTTGCTGAATGTACCTTAGTGATGTACGAAATTTTAAAATCAGGTGGTTTTACAACCGGCGGATTAAATTTCGATACAAAACTTCGTCGTCAATCGTGTGAAAATGATGATTTATTCCATGGTCACATTGGTGGTATGGATACCATGGCTAAATCACTACTTAATGCAGCACAACTTATTGAAGATGCACCGTTATCTTCATTTGTAGAGCAACGTTATGCAGGCTGGAATAAAGGACTTGGTAAAGATATTTTTGATGGTCAACATAGCTTAGAAAGCTTAGCTAAGGTAGTCCATGAGCAGAATATCAATCCAACATCGGTTTCTGGACGCCAAGAATTACTTGAAAATGTGGTTAATCGCTATATTTAAAATTGATTTCTAATAAACCTCTTTGCTTGTGGTTTAAATGAATGTATAGAAAATAGGCCATCTTATTTTAAGATGGCCTATTTTTTTAACGCTGATTTATTAAGATGTTAAATCGCTAATGCTTTTCTTGATAATCAAAATAGTTAAACTCAGCGGCAATATTTGCGCCGGTTAAATCTTGGCAACACATCCCAATAAATGCACCAGTAAAATTAGCGCCTTCACCCTTTCCTGCTTCATCAGAAATAACACTGTAATCTAATTCGCAAATAGGTAACCACACATCCTTCTCAACCGAATAACTAAAGGTCAGCAGCTCATTATCAACTTCAGCCCTAAGGCTCACAGTCTCGCTGCTAATTGGCAGCCGTTTTTGATAAATGGGAAAATCAGCTTTTAAAGATTCATCACCCAAACAGCTCATAACATCGATATGCACACCTTTTTCATCATCATATGAAACATACAAATAATGAAACTTATGCGCATTGTAATAGCAAATTAACCCTGCTTGTTGCTGAAAGCTCATTGGTTTAAAGCGTAATTGAGTTTGTGCCACAAAAGATAAATGCTGTTGTCTTCTCGCGATAAGTGCCTGTTTAAAGGTACTACCTACAGAATGTTTACCATACAAAGTCAACGCGCCAGGCTTATCCGTTAAACTATAAAAACATTCAGGATTTGGGATTCTCAACCATTGATAATGGCAGGGTAATATCGAGGTTGAAAAGTCATCATAATGTGAGAAATCTCTTTTGGGTGTAACGGTTAAGCCTATAGGATTAACCTCACCATACACTTCACCCGATGCCAGCCTAAACCAAGCATCATCATGTAATATTAATGCTTGAATACCGGTTTCTCGCCCTAACGGGCTGCGCTTAACACCATCATCTAGTTTTAGCGGCCTAGAAAGCAGATGGGTTAAATACCATTGCCCTTCTTGAGTTTGAACTAAACCTCCATGACCTGTTCGCTGTAAGGGTTTATCGAGTTGATCTTTAGACGTCAATACATGTACATTGGGATCAATCTCATAAGGACCCGCGATATGCTTTGAACGCGCAAACGTGCAAGCATGTTCATAACTGGTGCCACCTTCTGCCGTTAATAAATAATAATAATCATTTATCTTATACAAGTGTGGGCCTTCTGTAAGGCGATGAGGGCTACCAGCAAATATATTAACTGCTGTGCCAATTAACTTTTGCTGTTTGTGGCAATATTGCTGCAATACTATCCCTGCAAAGGGATGTTTATTTGGTCGATGATCCCACAGCATATTAACTAACCATTTACTGCCATCGTCATCATGAAATAATGATGGGTCAAAACCACTGCTATTTAAATAAACCGGGTTACTCCATTCACCATCAATGGTGCTACACGTCGTTAGATAATTAGGGGTATCTTTAAAATTTCCATCAAATCGTTTTACATTGGTATAAATGAGATAGAACAAACCTTCCGCATAACTCAAACAAGGCGCCCAGATACCACAGGAGTCAGGACAACCTGTCATATCCAGTAGTGCAGCCCGATTTAATGGCCTACTCACTAATGTCCAATTAACCAAATCCACAGAATGGAAAATTTGAACTCCGGGATACCATTCAAATGTCGACACGGCAATGTAATAGTCATCGCCTACTCTGACAATACTGGGGTCGGGATGAAACCCTGGTAAAATTGGGTTTATTTGTTGACTCATAAGCAACCTGTTTTGTAACGACAAAGTTAAAAAGTGAGTTATTTTATATCACACAACAGTTGTTAGCGCTAACATTAGAGGTGGAGTTATTGCTAAAAAAGCTTATTTTTCAATGTTCATTCACCAAAAAACTGACATATTAATTGCTTTTATATCAACTAAATAATTACTGTTTAATAGACTCTACTGAATGATACATGTGTCATATAACGGATAGGTTTAGGGCTAAATTTGGTTGGCGTGTATGTCGGACTTTTGCTGATATTTAAGAAAATGGAAATTGTTAGTATTGATGAAAAAGTGCCGACAACAGACTAGCTTTTAAAGGCATTCTTTCTGTTTGAATTGATCGTAGAAATGATTGTTTAAGTAATCGTTTAACTGATTGTTGCTGTGATTATTTAAGGGGGATTTACTTAACCAAGATGTGTGATAAACGCCTTCATTTTCACATAAAGGCGCTTTCAACTCATGCTGCGAGACATTAAGACTAACGTTACGCTTGATCATAACCATTAGGATTAGCTGATTGCCAGCGCCAGGTATCAACCATCATTTGATCTAAACTGCGCTTTGCTTGCCAATTCAATTGTTGATTAGCTTTTTGCGCATTGGCCCAAAATGCAGCTAAATCCCCTGCTCGTCTTGGACTAACTTCATAAGGGATAGGTTTTGCAACCGCCTTTTCAAACGCTGAAACAATATCAAATACCGATACGCCATTACCTGTACCTAAGTTAAATGCCTCAACACCAGTAAAGCTGGTATTATTGTCTAACCAGTTCATTGCTGCAACATGCCCTTCAGCCAAATCCATTACATGCAGATAGTCACGTTCACAGGTACCATCTTTTGTTGGATAATCAGCGCCAAAAATACTCAGCTTGTCACGTTTGCCCACCATAACTTGAGCAACATAAGGCAGTAGATTGTTAGGAATACCTTTAGGCGACTCACCAATTTGGCCGCTTTCATGGGCTCCAATTGGATTAAAGTAACGCAATGAAACTCCTCTAAAATTGCTGTTTGATACCGCAAAATCTGCCATCACCCGTTCGACCATTACTTTAGTTGCCCCATAAGGGCTTGAAGGTGTACCTAACTTCATGGTCTCAACATAAGGCACATCATTTTCTTCGCCATAAACGGTCGCAGATGAGCTAAAGATAAAGTTATGAACATTATGTTCGGCCATGGCTTCCAATAAACACACAGAGCCGTGAACATTATTTTGATAGTACTCAAGTGGAATTTGCGCTGATTCACCGACCGCTTTAAGGGCTGCAAAATGGATCACGGTTTGAATATCAAATTGCTCAAAAACTGCGGTTAAAGCCTGTTTGTCACGAATGTCACCTTCTATAAAAATTACCGATTTCCCAGTTAATGCCTCTACTCGCTTAATTGACTCAATATTTGAATTAAACAAATTATCAAAAACAACGACATTACAATTGTTTTCTAGCAGTGATAACACTGTATGTGAGCCAATATAACCTGCACCACCGGTAACTAATACGTTCATTACTGTTCCTTCTGTATAAAACTTATCAATCGCCTATTAATAACTCATTTATAATCTATGAACTCAGAGTAATTAATTAGCGTGTGTAAACGTTCAAAATGACAATTTATAATCCGCAATTTTGAACCTTACACATCAAAATTACTATTAAAAATTAGCTTCATGAGCGTAAATCAGCACAATATGTTAATGAATGTGGTTTTATTACCTATTTTTTTCCTTACCAGCCTCACATTTAAACCCGGTGTATACATTTACAACCTTGCCAATACTTATGTGACAAGCTCGTTTAACGTTATGAATCGCTATCAAAAAATGGGACTTTATATGAACAATTGTCGCTATAGGTAATAAGTAAACTGTCAGTCTCGAAACATTTTAAACATTAAATTACACATTGTTACCACTTACAGTTAACAGTTTTATTAACATCTCCATATAATGTCGATAACTCATTTGCACACAAGCGCGAAAGGTTTGTGTTATCTCTTCAAAAAGGATGTCCCGTGGCGACCACAATGCAAAAAGTTTTTCCTTTCTTAATTATAGGTTCTGGCATTGCCATAACTGCGGCCTTAGTTGCGATGAAGCAACCACCCGAAGAAAAACCAGCCGTAGACACTACACCGCTTGTATCAGTGCAGAGTATCGAATATAAGCCAATGACATTTACGGTTAGCTCTTACGGTGTTGTTAACCCTAAATATCAAACTGAATTAGTCGCGCAAGTTAGTGGGGAAATTACCTATCTAGCAGACACTTTTGTAAAAGGTGGCTTCATCAAAAAAGGCGATATCCTTGCCAAAATTGACCCAAGTGATTACGAATCAGCATTACTTGATGCACAAGCTGAACTGGCATCAGCTAAATCAAACCTAGTGCTAGAAAAAGCCACTGCAGCAGTAGCCGAACGTGAATGGGCTGAGATTACCGATAGTAAACCTAGCGATTTAAGTTTACGTAAACCTCAATTAGCCAAAGAAATCGCTAAGTTGAAAAGTGCTGAAGCCGGCTTACATCGTGCCCAACGTAATTTAGAACGTTCAGTGATTAAAGCACCTTATGATTCGTTAATCGCCAGTCGTAATATTGGCTTAGGCACTTATGTTGGCAATGGCGCATCAATTGGCACCTTGTATAACACTGAAATTGCTGAAGTACGTTTGCCACTTGCAGATAAAGAAATGCAATATCTAGACAGAAAAGGCGCTAATGCTGAAGTAAGTTTGGTGGGTAACTTCGCCGGTGAAAAACAGCAATGGCAAGGCACGATTGTCCGCAGCGAAGGTGTGATTGATAGTAAGAGTCGTATGACTTATTTAGTCGCTGAAATAAATGACCCTTATGCACTTAAAGGTAACCATAAAGAATTACGCTTTGGCACCTATGTCACAGCACATATTGGTGGCACACAAGCTGGCAGCGTTGCAATTATTCCCCGCCACCTGATTGTAAACGGTTTAGTTGCGGTCATGGATGCAGAAATGAAACTGCGTTATTTACCTGTTAATATTATTCGCCAAAACGGCAGTAACGTGATTATTTCAAGTGGTTTAGAAGATGGGATGAATATTATTACCTCGGCACTTGATTACCCTATTGAAGGCATGTCAGTAAAGTTACCTGAAGATAAGATTCTCCAGCAAGATGCTATTGAAGGTGACGACATTATTAAATCAGCAATCGCCATCAAAGATAAGGAATAATCATGGAAGACACCCATAAAGGTTTGATTGCTTGGTTTGCCCGCAACAGTGTGGCGGCAAACTTATTAATGATCATCATATTACTTGGTGGCTTACTGACTGCAAACACCATACGTAAACAGTTCTTCCCAGCGGTTGAAATTAACTGGATTGAGTTCAGCGCCGTTTATCCGGGCGCTGCGCCCCAAGAAGTTGAAGAAGGCATTACGGTCAAAATAGAGCAAGCCTTAGAAACGGTTCAGGGCTTGCAGCGGGTTATTACCTATTCTAATCGTAACCAAGCCTCTGGTTATTTCAGAATTGAAGACTCATACGATCCGCAAATTGTATTGGATGAAGTTAAATCAGAAATTGACTCAGTATCAACATTCCCAGCAGGCATGGAGTTTCCGAAAGTTGAGCGCATAAAAATACGCCAAGAAGTGATGTATTTAAGTTTATATGGCGACTTATCTCAACGACAACTCAAAGACTTAGGCGAAAAAATTCATCAAGAAATCATGCAACTGCCTAATGTAAATATTTCAGAATTCTATGGCGGACTTAATTACGAAATCAGTGTCGAAGTCAGTAAAGACAGACTCAGAGAATTTGGTCTTAGTTTTAACGATGTTGCAGAAGCTGTACGTGGTTATTCCCGTAATATGTCAGCGGGACAAATTAAAGCTGAAAATGGCTACATTAACTTACGAGTAGAAAACCAAGCGTATGTCGGATATGAGTTTGAAGATTTACCCTTATTAACCTTGGATGACGGTACTAACTTATTACTGGGAGACGTTGCGACGGTCAACGATGGCTTTGAAGAAGGCATTCAATATTCTAAATTCAATGGCCAAAATGCTGTCACCTTTTTTGTTGGCGCCGCTAAAAACCAAAGTATCACCGATGTTGCCGATACTTTAAAAAAATACGTTACTGACAAACAGGCTATTTTACCAGACGGTGTGACCTTAGAGCCTTGGGTTGATATGACCTACTACCTTGAAGGTCGTTTAGATTTAATGCTCGATAGCATGAAAACAGGCGCATTATTAGTCTTTATCATGCTGGCGTTATTTCTGCGAGTGCGGTTAGCGTTTTGGGTAATGATGGGCTTACCCGTGTGTTTCTTAGGTACGCTATTATTTATGCCAATGGGCTTTATTGATGTCACCATCAATGTCATCAGTTTATTCGCCTTCATACTGGTATTGGGTATTGTGGTCGATGATGCCATTGTGATGGGAGAAAGCGCCCATACTGAATGTGAAGAAAACGGTCAAAATATCGATAGTGTTATTCGCGGGGTTAAACGGGTCGCCATGCCGGCAACCTTTGGGGTATTAACCACCATTGCAGCGTTTTTACCGATCACCTTAGATGACGGCCCTTCATCAGCCTTTGGTCAAGCCATTGGGTTTGTGGTTATTTTGTGCTTAATCTTTTCATTAGTGGAATCAAAGTTAATTTTACCGTCACATTTAGCGCATATGAAAAAACCTAAAGTTGTGCAACCGGGTTCTAAAAATCCGTTAGATTGGTTAAGAAATATCGTTAACTTTATTCAAGGTAAAATTGAAACAAACCTAGCGAATTTTATTGCTAATGTTTACCGCCCTAGTCTAACTGCTGCAGTAAAATACCGTTATTCAGTTATTGCGACCTTTGTGATGTTAATTGTTATTTGCGCAGCCCTTTATATAAGCGGCTTAGTACGCTTTATTGGGCAACCTAAAATCCCCCATGATTTTCCTCGTATCACCTTGGAAATGAATGTCGATGCCGCAGAAACCGCAACCCTTAATGCCGCCCATGCCATTGAATCTGCCCTGCGTACTGTTGAGAAAGAGCTTGAATCTCAATATGGTCAAGGCATGATTGCAGAGTTACAAGTTGAGCTTCAAGGTCGTACAAAAGCAGAAGTGAGGACAAAACTGGTCGACCCGGTATTAAGACCCATTAATACCTTTGAAGTGGCTGAATTATGGCGCCAAGCGATGCCAAATATCCCAGGAGTTAAATCTTTCACCATCCAAGATAGTTTATTTGGTGGTGGCCGAGATGATGGTGATATTAGTTTCCGACTAGAGGGTAACGATGAGGCGCAATTAATTGCTGCATCGAAGGAGTTAAAAGAAAAGTTAGGTACTTTAAAAGGGGTGAGTGACATTAATGACAGTCGTCAATCCTCTGCCAAAGAAGTGCAATTTGACTTAAAACCTTTAGCCCACAGTTTAGGCCTAACCCTGGCTAATATTGCTTCACAAGTCGGTAATAGCTTTTACGGACTTGAAGCACAGCGGATTATCCGTAACGGCGAAGAAATCAAGGTGATGCTACGCTACCCAGAAGAGCAACGTAACTCTATCGCCCTCGTTCAGGAGGTGTTGATTAAAACGCCTCAAGGTGCTGAATTACCCCTGTCTGAAGTCGCTAATATAAACGTAGTTCAAGGCGTGAGTAGTATTCGCCGTGAAAATGGTAACCGAACCATTAATGTATGGGCCTCGGTTGATGCTGAACAAGCTGAGCCATTTAAACTCGCCAAAGATATTCGTGATAATTTCATTCCGCAATTATTGGCAAAATACCCTCGAGTGAAAAGTGAGGTTTCTGGCAGTATTCAGGAGCAACTTGATAGTGCCGATACCCAAATGCGTGATTTTATTATCTCTATGTTGGTGATATACAGCTTATTAGCGATACCGCTTAAGTCATACGTGCAACCCTTTATGATCATGTCGGTGATCCCATTTGGCGTGATTGGCTCAATGCTTGGCCATATCATTTTAGGTATTGATTTAAGTAACCTTTCTGTATTCGGGATTATTGCCGCTGCAGGTGTGGTGGTCAATGACTCACTAGTGATGGTGGATTATGTGAATAATTCCCGAAAACAAGGGGTTAAACTCAATGATGCGGTAATTAACGCTGGTTGCAGACGTTTTAGAGCGATTATGTTGACCTCTTTAACGACCTTTATTGGTCTAGTGCCAATCATGACTGAGACCAGTATGCAGGCACAAATGGTGATACCAATGGCCGTATCACTGGCGTTTGGGGTGTTGTTCGCAACAGTGGTAACACTGTGTTTAATCCCTTGTCTTTATATAGCAATTGAAGATACGCGGATTTTCTTGAGAGGTTCTTGGAGACATTATTTTCCATTAACAGCTGAAGAGCATAAAGCAGAGTTAGCCAGTCAAGCAGTAAAATAATCGGTTAACAATGTGACCAACTTAAAAGCGAAACAGGATGTTTCGCTTTTTTATTGTTTTAATTTCAGTTAATTGCATTGATAATTAACTAAAATACTTGTTAACTAATCAGCCTGCAAAATATGACACATCATATGATTGTCATCAACACTAACTATGATGGCTAAATTAGATAATAAAAAGAGTTCAAAGTAATTTTTGTCTTCGACTAAATACAATAATAAAGGAAGCAATAATGCGTCAATGGTTAGCATCCAACAGCCTTGCAAGGTTAAAACAACTTAGTAGCAGTATTACTATCGCATTGGTTTTTTTAAGCCATAATATCATGGCAGATGAAACATCATCATTAGGGTCAAATCAGCCCCATAATGTCAATGATAAGCCCTATGTGTTACTTATCTCTATTGATGGTTATAGGCATGATTACAATAAAGTTCATCAGCCTAAGTTTCTTAATAACTTTGCCAGCAATGCCGCAACAATAACGCAATTAACGCCGTCATTTCCAACAGTCACCTTCCCTAACCATTTGACACTGGTTACCGGTCTCTATCCCAGTAATCATGGCATTGTTGCTAATCGTTTCTACAACCCCACATTAGGGCGCCATTACGCTTTAAGCGACCATGATGCCGTCACCGATGGCCTTTTTTACGCTGGCGTTCCACTTTGGTCTTTAGCTGCCCAACAAGGGATGAAATCAGCAACGTATTTCTGGCCCGGCTCAGAAGCTGAAATAGCGGGTTTTAGACCCACTTATTGGAAACGATATGACGGTAGAGTCGCAAATGAAACCCGTGTCGAGCAAGTTATTGAATGGCTTAAATTACCTGAAACGCAGCGGCCGCAATTTGTGACATTATACTTTTCAGATGTCGATAGCGCAGGTCATCATCACGGGCCGTTATCGCAGCAAACCCATGATGCTGTCAATTACATTGATAAGGTCATTGCTAGCTTAATCGAGCAAGTGAATGCGCTACCTTATGCGGTTAATATTATCATCACATCAGATCATGGTATGGCACAGGTTGCTGATTTTGAGCGTATCTACACAGACAAACTGTTTGCCGATGATGAGGCATTAAAATCTCGATTTAGTTTTATTAATGACGCCGCTTTTTCATTAGTGCGCGCCCATGGCAATAATAAAGACCAAGATTTAATTGCCCTTGAGAAACTAGTTGCTGCGACCGATGGCTTAGCATTTTATAGAAAGGAGTCGATACCTAAGCACCTTGAGTATGACTTTAATCCCGCCATTGGTGATGGGATTTTGGTCACCCATGATCATTACATTACCAGCAGTGATGCAAAACCTGGCGTTAAGGGTAAACATGGCTACTACGCTGAAGTGATGCCGGATATGAATGCCATTTTTTATGCCAACGGCCCGGCTTTTAACCATCAAGCAGAAATTGAGTTAGCTAAAAATATTCATGTTTACCCTTTAATTGCACACATACTTAATTTATCTATTAGTGAACCCATTGATGGCAAATTTGACGTGCTGTCTCCTTTATTAAAGCAATAAAAAAACGGGCAATATCTAATCGATATTGCCCGCTTCTTAAATACATTCTTTTAGCCCTGTTCTGCCAAAGTAATTTGATGATAAAGGGCGTCTTTCATTACTACACGCTGCTGCTTTAACTCATGGATGGATTCGTCTGCGATGGGCGAGTCTCGCATCTCAAGATCTCTAATTTGTTTATCTAACGCATCGTATTTTTTCATTATTTCAGCAAAATCGACATTGCTGCTAATAAGCGAAGTAATCGTATCTATGTGATCTGGAAATTCGTTTCTGAGGGAATGATTTTCACCTAGCATAAAAGCCTCTTATATCCTGTCTTCAATGAGTTAAACGTATCTATGTGTACTTACGCGGTAACGCTAGTCGTTCTCTTATTAAAATGTAGAGCAATTGATATAAAAAACAAGTTGCTCGGCATAATTTACCACTGCGCTTAGCGTTGATATCCACTGCATTAGGTATTGCGAAACTATGCTGCCAATATTGCTTTAGTCATAAAAGCATAATAACAGTGCTTTTCCAGTACTTTAACAGTAGCCAAAAAAATTCAAAAATGGCGAATAAATCAAGATTGCCACCAGCAAAGTGTTGGTTAATTGTTAATTTCATTTTACTATAAGATCTAAATAATCTTTGACGTAAATTTAAGATTAAATTCAATCAGCTAATCAGTATTACCTTCTTCAGCTTAACGACCTTTTTTGTGAATGCGACTACACCAGCAGCTGAATTTAGTGGCAGCCAAACCTGTGTTGAATGCCACCAGCAACAATACAGTGATTGGCAAGGCTCGCATCATGATATGTCTATGGGGCGGACTACTGCAGATATCGTTCTAGCAAACTTTACCGATCAACAATTTGACTACCAAGGTGAAGTCTCACGTTTTTTTATGAGAGTAAGTGAGTACTGGGTCAATATTAAAGGCCCAGATGGCAAGTTTAACGACTATAAAATTAGCTATACCTTTGGTTATGAACCTCTACAGCAATATATGGTTGAATTTGAAAATGGTGCGATACAACTACTCCCTTTTGCTTGGGATAGCCGTAGTAAAGATGAAGGCGGACAGCGCTGGTTTTATTTATATCCTGAAATGGATCCTTATGACGAGTTCTTTTGGACCAATAAAGGCCAAAACTGGAACTACATGTGCGCTGATTGTCACTCAACCAATGTCAAAAAAACTATAACGTAACAGACAATAGCTTTGACAGTAGTTGGTCAGAAATCAACATGGCCTGTGAAACCTGTCATGGCCCCGCCAGTGAGCATATCAAATGGACAAAAAATCAAACACAGCCGCTGGCCCAATATGGCTTTAATCGCGATTTAACCCCGAAAGTAAGTCAGTAATGAGCCGCAACGCTTATACACATTATGTCAATTTAAAATTAAATATCGCGATCCAAGTACTAATGCATGTTTAGCGAAATTATCAACCTTAGTACCGCCACAGGTATTGAAACAATTGACTGGCAGTTAACTTAAATAATTATGATGAAATGCGCGTTGAATTTGAGATAAGTCAGCGCGATTTTACTGGTTTTAAACAGCCATAAAGTTAGAAATTGAAATTCACTTTTGCTGTAAATAAAATCAACATCAGACAAGTACGTCCAATAGCTTCTAGTTTCCTAGTGACTTCTATTTAGCTGCTATCAATCCTCGCAAAAAACTTCAAGACTCAACAGCTCACTATTTGTTCAAATAGCGAAACACTCTATTTTTATATGTGTTCAATAAGTGAACAATGATTGATGTGTATCAATATACCTATCCCTAACAGATCTATATTTAATAAAGCAGTTTGATCCTCCAACATGGATAAGGTTATCAGATGGATACACATGCAGCTTTATATCAACGATGTAAAACACGAATTGCGCAATTGCAGCAGTTACAACCACGTCACAGCGTTAGCCTAAAAGATAAATTAATAAAAAATGGCATTAGCCGACGTGAGTTTATGACTTGGAGTGCATCTGTTACCGCACTACTCGCATTGCCCCTGCCTTTCACCAATCTAGTTGCCGAAGCCGCTGAGCTTGCTGATCGAGTACCACTGA
The DNA here is from genome assembly GCF_030547195.1 of Shewanella sp. 6_MG-2023. Taxonomy (NCBI): domain Bacteria; kingdom Pseudomonadati; phylum Pseudomonadota; class Gammaproteobacteria; order Alteromonadales; family Shewanellaceae; genus Shewanella; species Shewanella sp. 6_MG-2023. The sequence continues at coordinate 108,701 of NZ_JAUOQU010000005.1, forward strand.
TTTGGCTGCATATGGCCGAATGTACCGGTTGTTCAGAATCCCTTATCAGAACCGACAGCCCTAATTTAGACAGCCTCATCTTTGATCATATTTCTTTGGAATATCATGAAACATTGATGGCTGCAGCCGGTTGGCAAGCGGAAGAAAACCTTGAGCATGCTATGGAGGCATATAAAGGTAATTACTTATTAGCGGTAGAGGGTGCTGTACCAACGGCTAATAATGGCACTTATTTAACGGTCGGCTGTAAAGGCCATACCGGAATGCAGATAGTAAAAGAAGCAGCTGCTGGGGCGGCTGCAATTATTTCTGTTGGAACTTGCGCCGCATTTGGCGGCGTACAAGCTGCAGCCCCAAACCCTACTGGTGCTAAAGGTGTGCAAGAGGTTATTGATAAACCGGTGATTAATTTAGGCGGTTGTCCTCCTAGTGAAAAGAACATTGTCGGTACCTTGATGTATTTCATCATGTTCGGAAAACTGCCCGCGTTAGATATGTTTAATCGCCCTAAATGGGCATACGGCGCTAGAGTGCATGATAACTGTGAACGTCGTGGTCGTTTTGACGCTGGCGAATTTGTAGAAACCTTTGGCGATCAAGGTGCTAAAGATGGCTACTGCCTATACAAAATGGGCTGTAAAGGCCCTTATACCTACAACAACTGCCCCACTGAACGCTTTAATCATCATACCAGTTGGCCAGTACTTGCAGGTCATGGCTGTATTGGCTGCGCTGAACCTAATTTTTGGGATGATATGGCGGATTTCGAAAAGCCATTAGGCAGACAGTTGCTCCACGGTATTGATGCCACTGCCGATACCATTGGTACCGTCATTCTTGGTGCGACCGTTGTGGGCATAGGTGCTCACGCAGTAACTAGTCTTTTTGCTAAGCCGCTAGAGGAATAAACCATGAGTAAACGAGTCGTTATCGATCCTATCACCCGTATCGAAGGCCATTTACGTGTTGAAGTTGAAGTTGATGAAAATAATGTTATTCAAAAGGCCTGGTCATCTTCTACCCTTTGGCGTGGTATTGAAGTCATTTTAAAAGGCCGTACTCCTATGGATGTCGGCCTAATTGTGCAACGTATTTGTGGGGTATGTACCTATTCTCATTATCGCTGCGGTACTGAAGCGGTTGAAAATGCCTTAGGGGTTAAAATCCCGCTCAACGCAAAGTACTTACGCTCGTTAATGCAAACCTCTTTGTATATGCATGATCACATTGTGCACTTCTATCATTTACATGGTTTAGATTGGGTTGATGTGGTGTCAGCCTTAAGTGCCGATCCGGCATTAGCCGCCCAAGAAGCCAATAAATACACCGAAAACCCTATCGCCACTGGCGAAGGTGAATTACGCGCCGTACAGCAAAGAGTCAAAGGCTTGGTTGATACCGGAAAGCTTGGGCCTTTTGCTAATGCCTATTGGGGCAATAAAACCTACAAGTTCACGCCAGAGCAAAACCTCATTGCCCTATCCCATTACCTTAAAGCGTTAGAAGTTCAGCGTGTAGCAGCTGAAATGCTAGCAATATTTGGCGGCAAGTCGCCGCATCCGCAATCCCTTGTAGTTGGCGGTGTTACCTCTGTTAGAGACATGCTAAGTCCTGCACGTTTACAAGAGTGGAAACAAAAACACGCTATCGTCCATGACTTTATTATCCGCGCTTATAAAGCCGACATCGTTATGGCAGCTGCCGCCTTTGGTGGCGAGCCAAGTGTGTTAGGCGGCGTCAATGTTAAAAACTTTTTAGCCACCGATGACTTTATCTTAGCTGATGGTCAATATCTGTTTGAGCAAGGCGTGATAATGAATGGAGATTTAGCCGGGGTGAGCGATTTAGATCCCGATGCCATAAAAGAAGATGTCACCCACTCATGGTATGACGCAAAAACCGCCCAGCACCCCTATGACGGCACAACGATTCCAAATTACACCGGATTTGTTGAGCGCGATACCGTGTATGGCAAATTACCGACTGTCGATGGTGATGGAAAATACTCTTGGGTTAAATCCCCACGATATCAGGGCGAACCCGTAGAAGTTGGGCCGTTAGCCTGTTTACTGGTGAACTATGCCCGTGGCAACAAGATTGTTGTTGATAGTGTTAATGGGTTGCTCGCCGCAACAGGCCTGCCTATAGAAGCATTATTCACCACCTTAGGCCGCACCGCGGCGCGCATGCTGCAAACCGTGATTGTGGCAGAAGAAGGCTTAAAAACCTTTGATGCCATGTTAACCAATATGCAATCGGATGAATCTACCTATGTGACACCAGAAATAGACTCAGATCGCGATTACATCGGCCATGCGATGATTGAAGCGCCGCGTGGAATGCTCAGTCACTGGATCAGAATTAAGGGCGGTAAGATAGAAAATTACCAAGCTATTGTTCCTACCACGTGGAATTCTGGCCCTGTCGATGCTGACGGTAAAGTTGGCCCTTATGAAGCATCACTGATTGGGCTTGAACTTGAAGATCCAACCAAACCACTGGAAGTCATTCGAATTATTCACTCGTTTGATCCATGTATGGCCTGCGCGGTACACGTAATGGATTATAAAGGTAATGATTTAGGTGAATTCCGCATCGATCCTAACGGGTTTTAGCAAGTTTGCGGATCTAAGAGGAAAGGATTATGACTCAAATTGCAACCCATCGCAGAGAACTCATCTTCTCACCTGCCATACGGATATTCCATTGGCTTAGAGCACTGTCTATTTTGATGTTAGTGGTAACTGGTTTTTACATTTCATGGCCATTTTTGGTGGCGCCCGCATCTTCTGATGTCTTGGTTCAAGGCGGGATCCGCTTTGTACATCTCGTGTTTGGCTTTGTACTTACCAGTATCACCATAGTACGTTTTTACTTGTTCTTTTTTGCTAAAAGCGCCATTGAACGACGTTCAATCAGAGATGTTTTAAGCCTGAAGAGCTGGATAGCACAAATTAAATCCTATATCTGGATGGGACACTTAGATAAAGCTGGCGTATACGGACCTTTGCAGTTTGTGACATACGTTGCCATATCATTTGCGGCTTTATTCATGTGTATCACTGGCTTGGTGCTTTATGCCAATGTTTATCATCAAGGGTTAGGTGGCGCTATATGGGAAATTTCAGCTTGGTTCACTGCCTTAATGGGCGGGTTAGCACAAGTACGAATTTGGCATCACATAGTCACCTGGGCTTTCATTATATTTGTGGTTATTCATATCTATATGGCGGTTTGGTCAGGCATACGCTTTAAGCATAACTCTGTTGACTCTATCGTCTCCGGTTATGACTACCATAAGGATCACTAGCTTTTGTCTACTAGCTTACTAATAGGTATAGGAAACGTTTTGTACGCTGATGAAGGGATCGGCGTACATTTTGTTAATTATATCGATGAAAAATACGCTTTCTATCAGCCAAACCATCAACTCGATATTTTAGATGGTGGCACCCTTGCTCAAGGACTTATCCCTATTCTTTGTCAATATGACAACTTAATTGTGGTGGATACCGTAAACAGTCCAGGGGTAAAGCCCGGAGAGGTGTATTCATTTAATTTTGATCAAGCGCCACCCGAAATTGATTGGCAAGGCAGTGCCCATGAGGTTGAGATGCTGCAAACCCTGATCATGATGGACATGGTCGGTGATAGACCCAATACTCACGTGATTGGAGTTACGCCGACAGTCATCGAGCCGATGACATTAGGCTTAACTGAGTCAATACAAGCTGCGGTGCCGACGATGGAAAAAGCCTTACTGGCACACCTTGAAAAAGCAGGTTTTAGCTATACAAAAAAACACAGTGTTAATATTAACGACTTAATCCCTGATTCCTATAAACGTGGATGTCAGCCCTATGCATAAAGTCAGTTTTAATTTTACCTGCCAGCGCCCAGTGGCCTTTTATGCGCAGCTTTGTAATCAATATATAGCCGATACCCGCTTTGACTTTAGCGCGGGTTTTAACAACAATCGCTATTTTTTAGAAGTTGAGGCCACAGAGCCACAACTCGCCGCCCTTGCCGATGAGATTGCCGCCAAATTTTTATATTCAATCTGGTTATGCTCTGCTGATGTCGGTGTCATCAAAACCCGTAAAGGCAGCCAAAAGCCGCTAGCCCATGCTGAGCTCAACATCAGTTACTGTAGTGAATGCCAGCCGCAGATGGTTAATGCCGCAGATGCTAACTTTTTAAAGCTTGATCTAGTTTGTCCCCATTGTCACGGCCATGAGCGTATAAGCACCTTAGAGCAATCTATGGCGCCGCAAGATCTTATTGCAATTGCAGCGCGGTTAAAAAATGACACCAAGATTAGTTTAAGCAGCAGTGGCAGCACTTATTTAAGTTCTGAATTAAGTTCTGTATCAAGTTCGGATCCAAGTTCAAATTTCAGTTTGAGCTTACAACCTTTTGCCAAAAACGCTGGCCAACAACATATTTTAATCTGTAACCCCCAGCATTTAAGTAAGTATTTTGCAGTGCAGCAGTACCATACCCTCGCCTTATCCAGTTTAGAAAAACCGCGACTCAAACTGATGTCAGCTGATGCAGCAGTCTTTTCAGGTGTTACTACTGCTAAACATCAAGCTAAGTGTAAAGTCCAGCCAACACTTACTGATCCATACTATCAAGTGAGCTTTGCTGACAGTCGTTTACTTATGGCACTGGCTGATCAGCTAAACACTATTGGTATTGATTGGGTCTATATTGATATAAACGATTCAGTTAGCGCTGATACTCATAACGACTTACACAAGCCTTTAACTAAGTCCATAGCTAAGCCAAGCGTAACTCGCATCAATAATGCTTGGGTAGAAATCGCCAGCAATCACCAATTTTCCATTAATGGCGCCAGCCCATTACATGATGTTGCTCAATACAAACACTATGAAGCCAGCTGGAATAACAAACAGATCCATTGCCGTATGTCAGCAGCTGATAACACCGCTGTGACTGAATTAACAGTGACTGGAATAGACGCGGCTTGCTGCGCCATGCACGCAGGTTTGCTGAATTTGTCTGAAGCTGTGATCAGTCAAATTTCCAATCGAATGCTGTCGAATCAAACGCTAGCAGCAACAGACAAACAATCCATCACCAGTGCCACACTCTATTTTAGCCATGACAACCCCAGTGTAGTTATTACCCAAAATAAACAACAAAAAATTGCCCAGTTTTTACGATTACCGACTTTTGAGCAACATGGCGCTGATATTATTGCGCAATTACAGCACGAAGAATCAAAAGTACTCGCTAAGTTTACCCTAGCATTTCCACAACAAATCCATCAATTAGCACTAACCACACTGGATAAAGCTAGTGATAATATTCAACATTTTATTGGCCTAGCTGCCATGTTGATTTTAGATGATGAGGCCTTAAATCAATTAACCAGTATTGACGCGAAAGCAGATGCGTTTCATGCACTGGCGCAGCAGTATCATGGTAATAATGCCCCTAGAATTGATTTTCCACTTTGTTCAGAAAACGGCTATAGGAGCATTAATTGGCGCCGTACCTTTGCCAGCTTAATGAGTTTTAAATTAGCTGGCGCCAATCCCGCCATTTTAGCTTTTGGCTTTTTTGATTCACTGGCTGATTATCTTAGTAACTGGCTTGATCATCTGGAGCAGCAACAAGGAATTGATGCCGTGGTGTTAGCAGGCAACGATTTAGTCTATAGCGTACTTGCTGAGCGCCTATGTATGCGGCTACAAAAGAATTACCCTCTAGTGGTAAACCATCAATTAGATCTCGATGGCGCCAACATTGCCATTGGTGGTTTGTATCTCGCCAAAAGACGTGGGTTAAGGTAAGCCTATGGGACTGCATCAAGCCTATCTTCAACAGGTAAAACTCAATATAAACGGCATAGTCCAAGGGGTTGGTTTTCGCCCTTACGTTTATCAATTAGCCACTCAGTCTAATTTGCTCGGCAGTGTGCTAAATAATGAGCAAGGTGTATGCATTCATCTACAAGGATTAAATACTGATATCAATCATGTGATCCATCAGTTAAGAATTAATCCACCGCCATTAGCCAGAATCGATAAACTGAATGTGGTAGAAGAACGAATTGATACAAGACTAGCCGACTTTTCAATCAGCCAAAGTCAGTCAAATCAACAAGCCATAGTGTCAATTTCAGCCGATAAAAGTAGCTGCACAGATTGCTTAGCTGACATCGCAGATCCAAATAATCGTCATTACCAATACCCTTTTACAAATTGCACCAATTGCGGGCCAAGATACAGCATTGTTAAGCAACTTCCCTATGATCGCCATCTTACCTCAATGGCTAATTTTGCTATGTGTGATGACTGCCGAAAAGCCTATGAAGATCCCTTAAATCGACGCTACCATGCTCAGCCAGTGAGCTGCCCTAAATGCGGCCCCAAGTTACGTTTTGACAAGCTTACCCATGGGCAGATAACTGAGGTTATTGCTGATCAACAGCAAGTGTTTTCAGCCATCATCAGCGCGTTAAATAATGGCAAAATTTTAGCAGTTAAAGGTCTAGGGGGCTTTCATATTATTTGTGATGCCACTAATGATGAGGCCATTAAAAAGCTAAGATCACGTAAAAAGCGCCCAGCAAAGCCCTTTGCCGTTATGGCAGCAGATATCGAGCAAGCCAAACAACTCGTTACTGGCACAAAAACTGAATGGCAACTCTTAAGTAGTGCTGAAAAACCTATCACCTTAATGGCTAAACACGCCAATATTGATAATTTTATCAGCAAGTTAATTGCACCCGACATAGATAAATTAGGACTGTTTCTGCCCTACACTCCCATGCATCATCTGTTGCTTAATGCCTTTACCAAACCCATTGTTGCCACCAGCGCAAATCTTTCAGGCTTACCCATTATTACCGACGCCAACGAGATTATGTCGCAACTAGGCCATGTGATTGATGGCCTCGTTGACCACAACAGAGCCATTGTAAACCCTTGTGATGATAGCGTTGTTCAAGTAATTAACGAGCGAATTCAGGTTATTCGATTAGCAAGAGGCTATGCGCCATTAAGTATTGCCTTACCCAGCGCCATTAAATATCCAATTCTTGGGGTCGGGGCGCAGCAAAAAAATACTCAATGCTTTGCTTTTAAACAACATGCCTTTATTAGCCCACATATTGGTGACTTGTATAACCTCGAAACTAACCAGTTATTTGAACACACCTTAAACACATTTAAGCGACTGTATCGTTTTAACCCTAAGAAAATAATAAGTGATAAGCACCCTGATTATGCATCTAGCCAATGGGCTAATAATCAACACAATGTCCCGATTTCACAGGTTCAACATCACCATGCGCATATCCTTAGTGTGCTGGCGATCAATAACTACCAAAAACCAGTATTAGGATTTAGTTTTGATGGCACAGGCTTAGGTGATGATGACAGCCTTTGGGGCAGTGAGTGCATGTTGCTTGATGGCATTAATTATCGCAGTGTCGCACACTTGAAGTCATTTAAGTTAATTGGTGGCGAGCAAGCGATTAAACATCCCGTAAGGATTTTATTAGCCTTGTTATTCGAGCACTTCAGCCTTGCTCAAATAAAAAAACTGCCCATCGAGGCAATTCAAACAATGCCTGCTCATACCTTAGATAATTTACATCGTATGTGGCTTAACAATAGTGCTTGCATTGAATCACGCTCAATAGGACGGCTGTTTGATGCCATTGCTGTTGCGCTTAATCTTATTGAAACGAATCAGTTTGAAGCCCAAGCAGGCATGTTAATTGAAACTTGTGCTAATAACTGGCTAAAGCAATCAATAGCAACTAATGCAACTAATGCAACTAATTCAACTAATGCAACTAATAATGCCAACACTGGGCAGCAATTACTGACATTGCCTCTAGAGACAACTGCTGCCTCTTCTACGACCACGCTCTTTTCGACAACAGCATCTTCAGCAACGGTATCTTCAACAGCAGCTGCTTCAGCAGTTAAAGTTTGGGATAGCAGCGGATTAATCAAACAAGTTATCGGGCTTATCACGGCTAAACAGCCGCCATCGACCGAACAATTATGTTTTGCATTCACAGCGAGTTTAAGCCGAGCTGTCGCTGATGTTGCTAATCAGTACCCTGAATATGCTTTAGTGTTTAGCGGCGGTGTGTTTCAAAATAAATTACTACTAACACAATGTCAGCAAGCGTTAAAGCAGCGGCAAATACTACCCTGTAAACTTATCCCTATAAACGATGCCGGCATCTCTTTAGGGCAATTATGGTTTGCCTATTTACAACAACAAACAACACAAATAGCCAATTAATATTTAAATAACGATTAATTGCTGATGTTAATCAAAGAATAATTTTTAACCGCCATTGATACTGAGATATAGCAAGAGGCGTTTCGAATAAGGAATATTGATATGTGCCAAGATTGCGGATGTTCAATTACAGATCATCAACATAGCCTACACTCTAACCCGCAGCTTAATGATACTAAGACCTTATCTGTTATTCATAAAATATTAGATAAGAATGATCATGAAGCCCAGCATAACCGTGCGCATTTTGAAGCCAATAACGTCATGGCTTTTAACTTAATGAGTAGCCCAGGTAGCGGTAAAACCACTTTACTGGAATATTTACCCACTCATTTAATGGCTAAATTCGCGGTCATTGAAGGCGACTTAGAAACCTCTCGTGATGCTGACCGCTTAATCGCTAAAGGCATTAGTGCTTATCAAATTCAAACCGGCTCAGCCTGTCACTTAGATGCCTTTATGGTGCATCAAGCGCTGCACCATATTGACCTTAAACCTATTGATGTCTGCTTCGTAGAAAACGTTGGAAATCTTGTTTGCCCCGCCAGTTACGATGTCGGCACCCACAAAAATATCGTACTGTTATCTGTGCCTGAAGGTGACGATAAAATTGAAAAGTACCCGGTGATGTTTCGCCGTGCGGATTTAGTACTCATAACCAAAATGGATTTAGCCGAGCATTTTGACTTTTCCTTAACCGAATGCGAGCAGCAACTAAAAAAACTCAATCCTGATGTGACCTTATTACCCATTTCAGTCAAAGACCCACAATCTCTTAACCAAGTGGCTGATTGGATAAACAGCGCAATTGGAGCGCAATAATATGTGCTTATCAGTGCCTTCTCAAATTACCGCGGTTCACGATGATACTAGTGTCACCGTCGATACCTTAGGGGTTAAACGCCGGGTCAGTAGTCATTTAATGACAGAGCCATTAAAGGTGGGCGAATTTGTGCTGATTCATATCGGATTTGTGATGAATAAAATCGATACAGAAGATGCCAAATTAAGTTTGGAACTCTATAAAGAGATTGTTGATAAACTTAATGATGAAGGAAATGATTTATGATCCTCACTGATCTATATCAACAGTTTCGCAATCCTGACACCATCAAAGCGTTGGCAGAAAAGATAAACTCACATACTAGTCAGATAGATACTGATATTAACATAATGGAAGTATGCGGCGGTCATACCCACACCATAATGAAATATGGTTTAAAGCAATTGCTGCCAGCTAACATCAATTTTATTCATGGACCCGGCTGTCCTGTGTGTATTATGCCAAAAGAGCGCATCGACCACGCTGCTGCATTAGCACAGCTTGATGACGTTATATTATTGACCTTAGGCGATATGATCCGAGTGCCTGGTTCAAAAGGTAGCCTTGCTCAATTTCGTGCTAAAGGTTGTGATATTCGGCCTTTATACGACCCTATGGATGCGCTTAGTATCGCAAAAGACAATCCCGATAAAACCATTATCTTTTTTGCCATCGGCTTTGAAACATCAACCCCAATGACTGCCGTGTTAATTGACCAAGCTGAAAAACAGCAAATAAATAATCTGTTATTTCATATCAACCACGTACTAGTGCCACCAGCGATTGATGCCGTGATGGCCAACCCACAAGCTAAAGTAAATGCCTTTATAGGACCTGCCCATGTGAGCGTGATTAGCGGCGCTAAAATTTACCAAGCGGCTGTAGATAACTACAACACGCCATTGGTAGTAGCGGGTTTTGAACCTGTGGATGTGATGGAATCGATTCTTAGAATTGTAAAACAAAAACAGCAAAATATTGCCCAGCTTGATAATCAATACAGCCGCGCGGTCAGTTACGAGGGTAATCAAGCAGCGCAGGCATTAATCGACCAATACTTAACCCTTAGAGCATCATTTAGGTGGCGTGGTTTAGGGCCGATTGCAAAATCAGCATTGACCTTAAAACCCCAGTACGCCCATCGCGACGCCGAAATTATATTCAAACAACAGCTACCCACTGTAGAAATTGATGACCACAAAGCCTGTCAATGCGGTGATATTTTGCGCGGTCTCGCCAATCCACAAGATTGCAAAGTCTTTGGCAGAGGCTGCTCTCCAGACAATCCATTGGGCAGTTGTATGGTCAGCTCAGAAGGTGCCTGCAATGCATATTATCGTTATACAGGAGTAACGAATGCCAGCGAATAAATATCAACACGTGCAGTTAAGCCATGGCGGCGGTGGTAAAGAAATGAACAGTTTAATTACTGATATGTTCTTTAAAGCTTTTTCAAATCCAATTTTGGAGTCTCAAGAAGATGCTGCGGATTTAAATTTAACTGGCCATTGTGCATTTACTACCGACTCTTTTACCGTTGAGCCTTTATTTTTTGCTGGTGGTGATATCGGCAAACTGGCCGTTGCTGGCACAGTCAACGATCTAGCCATGATGGCAGCGCAGCCAGAATATTTAAGCTGCAGCTTTATAATTGAAGAAGGCTTTGCCATTAAAGATCTGAATACCATAGTGCAAAGCATGGCCGCTGAATTACATAAATCTGGTGCACGTATTGTCTGTGGTGATACTAAAGTAGTGCCTAAAGGTTGCGCTGACGGCATATTTATCAATACCTCAGGTGTGGGCCGAATTTTAAAACCCGGTATTTCAGTTAAAAACCTGCAACAAGGTGACGCTATTATCGTATCCCGCGACATTGGAAGGCACGGAGCAGCCATTTTAATGGCACGTGATAGCTTATGTTTAGAGTCTGAACTCACCAGTGATTGCGCCACACTCTGGCCCATAGTCGAGCAACTCATTGCAGCGAATATCGAAATCCATGCCATGAGAGATGCCACTCGCGGCGGCCTGTCTGCGGTATTAAATGAATGGGCCAATGCATCTGCTGTTGGCATTGAAGTCGATGAAAAATTAATTCCAATATCGCCACAAGTCCAAGGCCTGTGTGAACTTTATGGTTTTGAAGCCTTTGATTTAGCAAATGAAGGCACCTTTATTATGGCCCTGCCACAGGAGAGAGCTGAGCAGGCTTTAACTATCATGAAACAATATTGCCACTGCGATCAAGCCTGCATTATCGGCAATGTGACTAATCAACACCTTGGCAAAGTAGTATTAACCACACCATGGGGCAGTAGCCGCTATTTAGATGTTCCCCAAGGTGAGCTATTACCAAGGATTTGCTAATGCACGAGTATTCAATTGTGATGTCATTATTGGAGCAAATTGAGCAATTAGCGGCCCAAAATCAAGCTAATGAAATCATCAGAGTACAGATTAAAGTTGGGGTGTTAAGTGGCGTCGAGCCACGTTTATTGGCCACGGCGTTTGAAACTTTCAAACTTGAAGGGATTTGCCACAACGCCATGCTGGATATGAATATACAGGCGCTAATCATTCACTGCCGCCAATGTGACACGCAATCAGAATTAACCGAACGTAATATTGTTTGCCCAAGATGTTTAAGTACCAATACTCAGGTAATAGATGGTGAGCAGATGATGTTAATGCAACTTGAAATGAATACCGATTAAAGCTCAATTTGTAATAACTTTTATTAACCAATTAAAAAAGAATTATTGAGGAACTAACAATGAAAACGAAACTAACCGCAATGCTAATGGCTGCATCCCCTACTCTTGCATTTGCCCACGAAGGTCATGGCGCAGTCAGTCTATTTCATCATCTGTATGAACTCGCACCTGCTATTGCATTAGTAGCCATTGTCGCCTTAGTTATTTACAACAAAACGCGATAACTTGCTTAGACAGCACTTATTTAAGACAGCACTTATTTTAACAAAAGTCGCTTAGTCAATATTAGTTAGCCAGATACAGCCGGCTTACTTTTAATGCTATCCCTTTGAGCCACAGCTCCCCACTGCGCTCAATGGGTAGTTTTTTTGTATTTATCAGCCAGCCCCGCAAACATAACTAATTTGTCTGGCAATAATGCTAAGCTGCCTCACCTTCTATCTTGAAACAGTCGTGGTTAAAATAAATCCTCAGCAGTGCAAGCGTCTATCAAGCCAAAAATGATATTACCCTCTATTTTGTGTAGTTTATGTCATTCTTAAGGCTAATTTGTTCATAAAACCATCTAAAAAATCTAGTTCACGCTTATAAATCGGCTTTGTTTAGCTTAAGGTAATATTTCACCAAGACCACAAGTTAACTGATCCAAGGATGTACTATGTCAGCAGCTGCGATAATTGCCACTAACCGATTTGGACTTGGCGCGAGGCCAAACGAACTATCCCTAGCGACTAACGATCCAAAAGCCTACTTAGTTAAACAATTGGTGATCCCAGAGTTTGAAGCAACTGAATTCAACTCTGACGAAATAATCCGTCAAGTAAGCGAATTTTTAAGACAAGAGCAGCTAGCAAAAAATAACCGTCAAACTGAAAATATGATGTCCATGCAAGGTCAATCTAATGCAAATAAAGCCAACAATAAAAAGAAATTTAACGGGCCAAAGCCACTGCCGCCACACAAACAAGCCTATTACCAGCTAACAGCCAGTGCATTTAATAGCGCAATCAATTCTCCAAACTCATTAAGCTGGCGTTTATTACATTTTTTTTCAAATCATTTTAGTGTCACAGTCAGTGGACGAGTGATGACAGCACTTGCCGCCACATTAGAGCGTGAAGCCATAGCGCCAAATTTATTAGGATCATTTGCAGACATGCTACTGGCAGTGACCAGTCATCCTGCCATGATACGTTATCTCAATAATGAAAAGTCGTTCGGTGCAAATTCCCCTCTTGGCAAGCGAGGCAAAGGGTTAAATGAAAATCTAGCTCGAGAAATCCTCGAACTGCACACCCTTGGGGTTAATGGTGGTTACACTCAAGCTGATGTCATTGAGCTAGCAAACGGAATTAGCGGGTGGAGCATTGCCAACCCCAGAAAAGATAATGCCACAGGTTTTATCTATCGAGTCAATGGCCATGAGCCAGGACCTAGAACCCTACTTGGTAAACAATATCCTGCCGCACAAGACAATGCCTCTGGCGTTAAACAGGGTCAAGCTATGCTGGCTGATATTGCCAAACAGCCACAAACTGCAACCCACCTGTGCTATAAAATAGTTAAATATTTTATAAGTGATAATCCTTCTGAAACACTGCAAACCAAGCTTGTTGAAACATGGAACAGCACCAATGGCAACATCAAACAAGTTATGCTGACCTTAATTAATGCAGACGAGTCATGGCAGCCTGAACAGCTGAAGTTTAAAACCCCCGTTGAACATGTCATCTCTAGTTACCGCGCAGTTAATAAGCCTGTCACTAACATGCAAAAATTACTTAAGCAGTTAGGTGAAATGGGTCAACAGCCTTTTAAAGCGGGCTCCCCTGAGGGATTTGGCGATCTAGAACCAGACTGGAACAGTGCTAATGCATTAATGACCAAAATCAACTGGACCACACAATTTGCTACCTCCCAACGAGATTCTGATACAGCTCAGGCAATTAATACCGTATATGGCAACTTATTATCTGAATTATCATTTAATACCATTACCCGTGCAGAAAGTCGTGAACAAGCTTTAGCGTTATTATTACTTACCCCTGAGTTCTTAAGGAGATAACATGCAACGTCGTGAATTTATTAAAGGGATCAGTGCCAGTTTAGTGATGTTAAGCAGCGGCCTAGCGCCTAGCTCTGTGGCGAATGCAACATCCGCGTCCTCAGCTAAAACTAAAAAGAATATCGTCTGGGTCATACTTCGCGGCGCACTTGACCCATTGCATACCATAGTGCCACTAAAGGAGCCTAACTTTTCTCAATTAAGACCCACGCTAGCCGATAATGTCGCCAATTCAAAACTCGTGTTAAACCCACAATTTAGTTTAAATCCAGTATTAACCAATATGCATCAGTGGTATCTCGACAAGCAACTGTTACCTATTGTGGCAGTATCGTCTGGTTACCCTGAGCGGTCACATTTTGCTGGACAAGACTTTTTAGAAAGCGGTGGAGAACTTAAAGAGCTTGAGTCTGGCTGGTTAGGACGAGCCATAAGCGCATCATTAGAAAACAAAAGCAACAATGCTATTGCGATTTCAAACGCTATCCCCATCAGCTTGCGTGGTAGTGACCGTGTCAATACTTGGTATCCCACCAAAGGTGACCCCGCTGATGAAGATATTTATCAGCAGTTAGCCGTGCTTTATCAACAAGACAAAAAATTATCTCAAAACCTAATGGATGGGATCTCATTGAAAGAAATGGCCATGCTAGGTGGTGGCAATAAGAGTCGTAAATTTGTCGCCTTAGCTAAAGCCTGTGGTAATTTTTTAACCCAAAGTGATGAAATAGATTGCGCCATGTTAGAAATGGGCGGCTGGGATACCCATAGCAACCAACATAGTCGCCTTAACCGTCAATTGAGCCAATTAGATAAAGGCCTAGAAGCACTTAAAAGCGCTTTAGTTAATCAATGGCAAAATACTGTGATAATTGTTGCTACCGAGTTTGGCCGCACTGTAAAAGAAAATGGCACCTATGGTACGGATCATGGCACTGGTAGTGCTATGTTTATCGCAGGTGGCGCAGTAAAAGGCGGTAAAGTCTTAGGGCAATGGCCGGGACTTAAACCTGAGCAGTTATTTCAAAATCGAGACTTACAACCTACCAGTAATAGTTTTAGCTGGATATCGACTGTGATGCAGCAACATTGGCAATTAACAACTGAAGAGATAAATCACATACTGCCAAACAACACACCCTATGATGTACCTATCATCAGCTAAACCCGTAGCAATACAATCCCTAAAAAAATGCCTGACTTATTGCTAAGTCAGGCATTTATCATCTAAGGCTATTAACCCTTTGGTTTAAACTTTAGGCTTTTAACGCACTATCAATCATGACTTGTGCCTGACTGATAATTTCAGCTAAATGCGCCTCACTGACAAAGCTTTCAGCGTAAATTTTAAATAATGCTTCAGTGCCAGATGGACGCGCGGCAAACCAGCCATTTTCGGTGGTGACTTTAATGCCGCCAATTGCCGCATTGTTACCTGGCGCATGAGATAAAATAGCCGTAATGGTTTCACCAGCAAGGACTGTATCGGTAAAGCTATCTGACGATAAGGTCTCAAACTTGGCTTTTTTCTTCAGGCTTATAGGACTATCGATACGGGTATAGTAACTCTTACCAAACTGTTCAGTTAGCTCGACATAACGCTGGGCTGGCGTTTTACCTGTTACCGCTAAAATTTCAGCGGCTAACAAAGCCAGAATAAAACCATCTTTATCGGTACACCAAGTAGAACCATCTTTATTTAAAAAGGCAGCGCCGGCACTTTCTTCACCGCCAAACGCAATACTGCTGTTAGCAAGACCGTCAACAAACCATTTAAAGCCCACTGGTACTTCTAAACAATGTCGTTGATGTGATTGACAAATTCTGTCGATAATTGCACTTGATACTAAGGTTTTACCAATGGCTAAGTCTGCCGCCCAACCTTTGCGGTAAGTCAGCAAGTAATCTATAGCGACAGCAAGGTAATGATTTGGGTTCATTAATCCAAAACCTGGGCAAACAATACCGTGACGATCGTAATCTGGATCATTACCAACACAGACATCAAAGTTTTCGCTATGTGCCAGTAATCCCGCCATGGCATAAGGTGATGAACAATCCATGCGGATTTTTCCATCTTTATCTAACGGCATAAAACCAAAACTTGGGTCGACTTTGTCGTTAACTAAGGTAATGTCTAAACCATATTGCTCAGCAATGTGAGACCAATAATAAATACCAGAGCCACCCAATGGATCGACACCAATTTTAATTTTAGCTTTTGCTATCGCTTCGAGATCAATAACCTTGCTTAATGCATTAACATAAGGTGCGATAAAATCAACTTCATTAATCCAGCCTGACTCTACAGCAGTACCGTAATTGACTTTTTTAACGCCATTTAATTGATTAGCTAAATATTCATTGGCAGCGGTTTCAATTTGTTTAGTGATCTCGCCTTCAGCAGGTCCACCATGGGGCGGATTATATTTAATACCACCATCTTGAGGCGGATTATGCGATGGTGTAATAATAAGACCGTCAGTGAGATCGCCGCCATTAACATTGGCACTCACAATAGTTTGTGAGACGACCGGTGTTGGGGTAAAACCCTCATCTTTTTGCACTCTTACAGCGACTTGATTCGCTGTGAGTACTTCAAGCACCGACATATAAGCTGCGTACGATAGGGCGTGGGTGTCAAAACCTACAATCATAGGCCCGCTGATACCCGCTTGTTGACGATAATCAACCACAGCCTGAGTAATAGCCCAAATATGATTTTGGTTAAAACTGGCCTTAAGTGAACTGCCGCGATGACCTGATGTACCAAAGGTCACTTTTTGCTGCACATCTTCAACATTAGGGACGATTCGGTAATAGTGGCTCATCAATTTGGGTAAATTAATCAAATCCTTTTGTATTGCTACAGTGCCTGCTCTGTCATGAATTGCCACGGTATACTCCCTATTTTAGAAATTTAAAATTGCCTTAGATTCTGTCTGAAATTGATTTTGCCAGCTCTTCATTACAGCCGAGTTGCAATAACACTTCTGATAAAATAGTGCGCTTTTTGGCGGTGTTGTTATTAGTGGTAACCCAATAACCGCTAGTACCAATTTCCTTCGGATTAGCAGACTGACTGGCTTTTAATAATTCCGCTTTTGAACGAGCAAAATATAAACGGCCCCGGCCTTGGATTTTTAATATTTGATCAAAAGTGGCTGGCGTCATTGCAGAAAGTGACTCTAACAAAAACATAAAGCGCCCTACTGCGCCTTTTTGCTGAGATAACATATGTTCATGTACAACAGTGTTGAAATCGACCTCAGTGTTTACTTCTTCAATTACGGCAGGTTCAACGACTTCTGGTGTGATAACCTCAGCCTTTACTTTAGCAACGCTTGTAGCATGGGCGGTTTCTAAGCTAGGTTGGCTTATCGCTAAAGGCTCTACAGGTTCAACTGATTCAATAGAAAGATCCAACAAACGGCGTAAAATATCAGATGCACTTTCACCAATGCGTTCTGTTTTACTTGCAATATAACGATAGAGTTCTTCGTCTATCTCAATATATTTACTCATTAATGCTTCCTTTGGTCTTAATCTATAGTCAAAAACGTCAAGCCACTTACGACATTAAATAATGACCAGTGGCATTACCGATCGATTTAGATCGATCTTTATATAATGACAGTCTACCCATCTCACGCCGATGGTAAAGAGTAAAAACAGCTAAACATCTCAAAATTAGTCAATTTCACATCATCAATGGCACTGATGGATGCTTTAATGAACATATAACAACTGACTAATTCATTTCAGTTCTTGATCATCATCCCCTTTTACAGGCAAAATCACGCCTTCGTTGACAATCAAAATGGACATTTCAATGCATTACGTTTCATCAGGTACTGGCCCTGCAGTGGTTTTAATTCATGGCTTATTTGGTAATTTGGACAACCTGAAAAACCTCGCAAATGCACTGGAAGCAAACCATCAGGTTATTCGAGTCGACTTACCTAACCATGGTTTAAGTGAACATTGGCAATATTTGGACTACCCACTCCTTGCCGAAGCTTGCGTAGAGTTGCTAAACAGCTTGAATTTAACCGAAGCACATTTTGTTGGCCATTCGATGGGCGGTAAAGTCGCCATGGCTTTAGCGTTATTACATCCCGAAAAAGTCACTAGCTTAGTGGTTGCAGATATCGCCCCAGTGGCTTATGAACCACGTCATCAAACCGTATTTGCAGGGTTAACATCCTTAACTCTAGATCAATCCACCAACAGAAAATCAGCATTAGAGCATTTAATCAGCGCTGATATTGATTTAGGTACCGCGCAGTTTTTGCTTAAAAACCTGCAGCGAACCGACAATGGCTTTGAGTGGAAAATGAATCTTGACGGTTTAATCGAGAATTATCCGCAAATCATTGCTTGGGATATCACCGACAAACAATACGATAAGGCCTGTTTCTTTATCCGTGGTGGTGACTCTCAATACGTGCTTGCAGAGCACACCAATGCCATCATGACGCAGTTCCCTCGTGTCAGTGCCAAAACCATCAATGGTACAGGTCATTGGTTACATGCCCAAAAACCTGAAATATTTAATCGATTAGTTGCTGAGTTTATCGATAGCAATAGCCAATAATTAACTTGTAAATTTTCATTAATAGAAGCCAACAAATATGGCTCATAGTATATCTATGTGATATATTCCCGCCCTCTTTTAGCCTTAAAGCATTACTAAAGGAAAAAACATGTTGAATCAGTATATGGATCAAATTGAGACATTAGGTCTAAACTTGTTTTTTGCTTTAATATTTTTCTTTATTGGTATGGCTATTCACGATGTCCTTAAGCAAGGCCAAGTGCCCAAATTTGGACGTTACATCGTATGGTTAGTATTATTCCTTGGCTGTGCCGGGTTTGTAGCAAAAGGTATTATTCAGATCACCTGGGAAGGTTCAGGGATCGGTTAAACAGAACGATGGCAAAAGAAACAACAGATAGAACCACCATTGACCTGTTTGCTTCAGAGAAGCGTCGTGGACGCCCTAGAAGCAACCCCTTAAGTCGGGAACAACAGTTAAAGGTCAATAAGCGCAATCAAATACAACGTGATCGCGCTAACGGATTAAAACGAATAGAGTTAAAGGTGTCACAAGTTTTATATGACGCCTTGAACGAACAAGCATTGGCCAGTAACATCAGCCGTAGCCAGTTAATCGAATTAATCTTGCAACAACAAATCGACAACTGAACCGTTTTTTTAAATTCGCAAAGCGAACATGATATTTAAAGGATAGACAATGGCAACTGTAGGTCTTTTTTTCGGTAGTGACACTGGTAATACCGAGGCTGTAGCCAAAATGATCCAGAAGAAGTTGGGTAAAAAAATGGTCGATGTCAAAGACATCGCCAAAAGCACCAAAGAGCAAATCGCTGAGTTCGATTTGATCTTATTTGGTATTCCAACATGGTATTACGGTGAAGCTCAATGCGATTGGGATGACTTTTTCCCAGAGCTAGAACAAGTTGACTTCACTGATAAGTTAGTCGCAATTTTTGGCTGTGGCGATCAAGAAGATTACGCTGAGTACTTCCTTGACGCTATGGGCATGGTTGGTGATATCGTATCTGAGCGTGGCGGGATCATTATTGGTCATTGGCCAACAGAAGGTTACGACTTTGAAGCATCAAAAGGTTTAGTTGACGACAAACACTTTATTGGTTTAGGTATTGATGAAGATCGTCAACCTGAACTGACTGAAGAGCGTGTTGACGCTTGGGTTAAGCAAATTTATGAAGAAATGTGCTTAGCTGAATTAGAAGACTAATATTGAGTCTCTAACTTTGTTTTTACTGTTAAGTAAAAACAGTTTAAAAAGCGGCCATAGCCGCTTTTTTTAGCGCTGACATTTAGCGCCAAATAGCTAGCTGCTGTGTTGAGAGAAAAAAGTGAACAAATCAAGCAATCAACATTGGGATATATTCTGCGCTGTTGTTGATAACTACGGCGACATCGGTGTCACCTGGCGTTTAGCCAAACAATTGCACGCAGAATACGGTATTCAAATCAATTTATGGGTCGATGACTTACACAGTTTTTCGCATATTTTGCCGCAATTAAACCCAGCTATAGCCCAGCAATACTTTTGCGGTGTTAATATTTTTCAATGGAACAACCCATTAGATATAGAGTACAAAGCTGGAAGCGTATTGATTGAAGCTTTTGCTTGTGAATTACCTTCACAAGTTAAAAGCAGTATTGAAGAACTCCACAACCATAATAAACACCACACTTCAACCTCATCACATACTCCACCGCTATGGATAAACCTTGAATACCTTTGCGCTGAAGATTGGGTCGACGGCTGTCACGGTTTACCTTCAATGCAACAAAGTGGCCTTAAAAAGTATTTTTATTTTCCTGGGTTTACTGCCAAAAGTGGCGGATTGATTTGCGAGCAAGACTTATTTAGTCAACGTAATGCTTGGCAAGCTGATAGCAGTAATAAACTGTCATTGTTTCGCCAATTAGGTTTATCAGGCATTAACGCTGAAGATGTCGTCGTATCAGTATTTAGTTATGAGTCACAAGCCCTAGCAAGTTTGGTCAAGCTTTGGCGTCAATCAAGCCAAACCATGCATGCGTTAATTCCCGTGGGCAAAAGCTTAACCAGCATTATTGATTTATTGCCAGTGACCATAGAAAACATTAAACCAGGTCAGCAATATCAGCTGGAAAATCTGGTTATTCACATTCTGCCTATGACAGATCAAAGCGGCTTTGACCGACTGCTTTGGAGCTGTGATATCAACATTGTTCGCGGAGAAGACTCTTTTTTGCGCGCTCAGTGGGCAGCTAGGCCGTTTATTTGGCATATTTACCCACAAGATGAAGATTATCACCTAGTAAAACTGCAGGCTTTTGTTAATATCTATACCCACAAACTTGATGATAGATTTGCAAATATCTTCTCGGAAGTAAATTTTGCATTCAATCAGCAACGTGCCGATATCTCAGATTATTGGCAACAACTTATTTCAGTGCAATTGCCTATGCAGCGTCATGCTACAGATTGGGCAGTTGATGCTAAAAATGATGCAGATCTTGCTACACGTCTGGTTCAATTTATTAAAACCAGCTAAGATACTGCGCAATTAAAATTAATACCTAAAATATAGGAATAAAGTAATGAAAACTGCTCATGAACTCCGTCCTGGTAACGTGATCATGTTAGATGGCAGCCCATGGGTTGTTCAGAAAACTGAAACAACTCGCTCTGGTCGTAACGCTGCAATCGTTAAAATCAAATTAAAGAACGTTCTACAAGACTCTACCACTGAAACCACCTTTAAAGGTGATGACAAAATGGAAGATATCATCCTAGAACGTTTAGCATGTACTTATTCTTACTACGCAGATCCTATGTATGTATTTATGGATGCTGAGTACAACCAATATGACGTTGAAGCTGACAACTTAGGTGATGCTTCTGCTTATATCGTTGACGGTATGGAAGAAGAATGTTCAGTCACTTTCTACGAAGGTAAAGCGATTTCTGTTGAATTACCGACTAGCATCGTTCGTGAAGTAACTTACACTGAACCTGCTGCTCGTGGTGATACTTCAGGTAAAGTAATGAAGCCAGCAACCATTACTGGTGGTGGTACTGTTACGGTAGCTGAATTCGTTAAAATCGGTGATAAAATCGAAATTGATACTCGTACTAACGAGTTCAAAAAACGCGTTTAATTATCGCTATCATTAGGGAGGCCCTTAACGGAACCACCCTAAAAGTCTAAAAGCCAGCAAATGCTGGCTTTTTTGTTTTTTGTATTTATTTTATGCACTTAGTTAGCTTATCTTTAATAAGAGAGTTGCACTCAAAAACACCAGCAATTCAGTGTTTCATCTTACTTATGCTCACCAATTTAGTCATTTAACCTAACCGGGTGTCGATAATATAAGTCGCGCAGTACAATCCGCTAGTAAACTCAATAAAATATTCAATTAATCCTTTTCTCACTGCCATTAATTCGTTATTGTTCGGATACTTATGTCGTATTAGTAACTTGAGGCAAGTATGCGCCCTATTATCAAATCCAATAAACTCGATAGTGTTTGCTATGATATTCGAGGACCTGTTCATAAAGAGGCACGCCGCCTAGAAGATGAAGGTCATAGAATATTAAAACTTAATATCGGCAACCCTGCCCCTTTTGGATTTGAAGCCCCTGAAGAAATTGTCCGTGACGTCATTTTAAACTTACCAAGCGCTCAAGGTTATTGTGAATCAAAAGGGCTATTTTCAGCCCGTAAAGCCATTGTGCAGCATTATCAAGCTCAAGGGATCTTTGGTATTGATATCGAAGATGTCTATATCGGTAACGGTGCATCTGAGCTTATCTGTATGGCATTACAAGGTCTACTTAATACCGATGATGAAGTACTGATCCCCTCACCTGATTATCCGCTATGGACCGCTGCTGCTAACCTTGCTGGCGGTAAAGCGGTGCATTATCGCTGCGATGAAGAGTCAGACTGGTTTCCGGATATTGACGATATTAAAAGTAAAATCACCCCGCGTACCCGCGGCATTGTGATCATCAACCCCAATAACCCTACAGGTGCGGTATACAGTCGTGAGTTATTGTTAGAGGTGGTTGAACTGTGCCGTCAACATGACATCATTTTATTTGCTGATGAAATATACGATAAAATTCTTTATGATGAAGCTGTGCATGTACATGCAGCTTCGCTTTCAGATGATATTTTGACAGTGACGTTTAATGGCTTATCTAAAGCTTACCGCGCAGCAGGTTTTCGCGTTGGCTGGATGGTCTTAAGTGGCAATTTAAAAGCCGCCAAAAATTATATTGAAGGTTTAGACATGTTGGCCTCAATGCGCTTGTGTTCAAACGTACCTAATCAACATGCGATACAAACTGCTTTAGGTGGCTATCAAAGTATTAACGAGCTAATACTGCCAAATGGCCGTTTAACCGCCCAAAGAGACGTCTGTTATGACGTGCTTAATTCAATACCCGGTGTTAGCGTTAAAAAACCTAAGGGAGCTTTATATGCCTTCCCTAAGCTGGACTTAAAGAAATTTAATCTTAGAGACGATGAAAGACTGGTACTGGATTTATTAAAATCTGAAAAAATGCTTTTAGTCCAAGGTACCGCCTTTAACTGGCCAGAGCCAGATCATCTGCGAGTGGTATTTTTACCCCACAAAGAAGACTTAACTAAGGCACTCACAGATTTTGGCAACTTTTTAGAGAACTACTCACAGTAATCAAATTACTGCCGTATTTATCAGTAATAGTCATAACAAACACAGCCACTATAGTTTTTATCGTGGCTGTGTTTATATGCTCATGACAAGGCGCTATCGATTACGCGAAACTCTATAGCAACCAGCTAAAGTGAACGGCTAAAGTGAAAAGCTATAGTAAAGGGCTAAACAAATAAAAAACTTGTTCAATCACCCTTTTGTACCAAGGGCGTTTATTCCACTGTGCTAAAGTAAGTTGCTCAGAATCATCAATATAGCTTTGCTGTAACTGCTGTAATTTATAAGCAAACTTAACATCGTCAACCGCTAAAGTGAGTTCAAAATTTAGCCACAAGCTACGCATATCCATATTTACCGTACCAATCAAACAATGTTCATCATCAATCAACACCGACTTAGTGTGCAGCAAACCACCGTTAAACTGATGAACTTTTATGCCAGCATTTAACAGTTCAGTGAAAAACGAACTACTGGCCCATTTGACCATAGTGGAATCGTTGCGCCTTGGGATAATAATATTAACATCAACTCCCCGTAACGCTGCGGTGACTAAGGCCACTAACAAGTATTCACTGGGTACAAAGTAAGGTGTGGTAATAACAATGCGTGTACGGGCTTGATATAAACTTTGTAATAATACTTGATGAATAACATCTTCCGGCATCCCTGGGCCCGATGGAATAACTTGAACTAATGACGATGTATGAGTCGACTCTGCCTCTGGCGGCTGCTCAGGTAAAAAGCGCTCATTGGTTTCAACTTCCCAGTCCCAGCTGCTTACGGTATTAATCACTGGTACAACAGGTCCGGTGATGCGCACCATCATATCAATCCACTCTCCCACCTCGCTGGACTGCTTAAAATATTTAGGATCAACTAAGTTCATTGAGCCGGTATAGCCCACGGTATTGTCTATGACAACAATTTTACGATGCAAACGCAGATCCATGCGCCTAAACAGCATACGCAGTGGACTAACAATCAATGCCGGCACCACTTTAATTCCTGCATCTGTCATTAACTTTGGCCATGATGATTTGAAAAACTGGCGACTGCCGGCGGCATCCAATAGTAATTTAATGGCGACATTACGCTGGCTAGCGGCAATCAATGCATTAGCCACTTCATCTGCAAGACCACCGGGATGCCAAATATAAAACTCCATATGAATACAATTTTTAGCCTTATTTATATCGCTAATTATTGAGTTTAAAATGTCATCGGTAGTATGTTTTAACACCATTTCATTGGCAGTAAGAGATGGGATCCTTAATTGGGTGTCACACAAATGACTAATAGGAATAGCATAATGACTTTGGCTTTCGGGTTTATGGGCATTATGCTTATATAACGCTTTAAACCACTCGGCATAGGGTTTATACATGGCTTTTGAACGATTTGAGCGGGTTTTACCCAAATGCAATTCACCAAATAATAAGTAGGCAAACACCCCAACAAAAGGCAAAAAGTAAATAATCAACAACCAAGAAAATGACACGCCGATACTTCGACGTTTGATAACGATTCGAATTGCCACCACACCTAAAATAAGCCAATAAAGCACCACACCAACAATGGCAATAATTTGGGTCAATTGATCCATAGTTTTTACAGTATTCCTAGGTGTATTGAAAAGTTAATAGTAAAGTTGATTGTACTCTTTAAACAAGCAAGCATATAGCAAAGCTAATCATTCAGCTGTCATACATCTATCTCGAGGTAACATTGAACCTTAACAAATTAAAATATTGGATCATGATCGGGCTATTGTTAAGTGGCGGTTTGTATTTATTTGTAGTGACGAAATTCAATGGCGAAGCCGAGGTTATGATGAGTGAACTACAACCCATGTTTGTGTCTCAATGTTTATCCCAAACAGTCAGCAAGCCCCTTGATCAACAAGGACGCTTACGTATTGCTGTTTGGAACATTTATAAACAACAAAAGAGAAACTGGCAAACTGAATTACAGCAAATCACTCAAGGCTCAGATTTGTTACTTCTGCAAGAAGCCAAACTTAATCGTCGTTTCTCAAAGTACTTAGCCGATACCCAGCACCATGTGGTAATGGCCAAAGGGTTTAACCTGCTTAACGTACCAATGGGGGTTATGAATATTTCATCTCAACCAGCTAATGAAGCCTGTGCCTATCAAACTGCAGAACCGTTAATCCGATTCGCCAAATCGACTCTTGTGGCCACCTACCCATTATCTAATGGCCAACAATTACTTGTGGTCAACTTGCATGGGGTTAATTTCGATTGGCGACTTACTAGTTACGAATCACAACTTAAAAAAGTACTCAAAAAAGTCGCACTACATCAGGGGCCGGTTATTTTAGCAGGAGACTTAAATACCTGGCGAGAAGGTAGAATGAGTATCGTAAGGCAACTCACTCATGGCCTGAGCCTAACAGAAGCTAAATACAAAGCAGATTTTCGTAAACGGGTGTTTGGCTTACCACTTGATCATTTATTTTATCGCGGTTTAACCTTAATAAATGCAGACTCTAACGAAACCTCAGCCTCAGATCATAATCCGATCCAAACAGAGTTTATCCTGCAATAACACCCTGAGCAAAATTAAACCACTTTAAAACTAATCAATTTGGCTTCTTCAGCAAAAAAGCGATAAAAATCCTCTTGCTGATCTTGCTTGCCAACAAATGCTACCAAGGCTTTTTTGTCGGTGCCTTTTACCAGTTCTCGTATTTGAGTTAAGCGTTTTACAAAATTTGTCTTTACCGCTTCAGGCCATGCACTGGTTTGAATTTTGACAACATAGGGTCTGAGGTTTTTATTCTTATTATCCACTTTTTGCCACCAGCCAGCGGATAACTTAATCATAATATAGTCAGCTTCAACTTGTGGTTTATCCCATGCTAAGGTGCTGTAAAACACCTTGGTATCATTATTGTCAGTTTGAAAACGAAACTTTTGCTTGCCTACTGGGTTAATGATTTTTGTGAAAATCTGCCCATATTGGTTTCCCTCAACCCCTTCAAATGAAAGCGCCCTGTCACGATCGTAAGGAAAGTCAAAATACTGATCGACTATGCTTTGAAAAGAGCTGGTCAGATAATTCGCTTTACGCTTACTGCTTACAGTTTTCGCGGCCTTCGACCTTGTTAATTGATTAACATCATCAGCGGCAATCTCGGTAGTACTCACCGCTTTAACGGACTTTGCGGCGGTTAAAGTAAACCGATTAGGATAAGCTAATGGAAAGCCTTCATCACTGCTCAGCCGTGATGTTTTGCCTTGCTGCTTAATTTTACTGCTGGCTTTAGCGTAACAATGCTGCTCATGATCAACGTTTTTTGAGGTTTTAAAATAAGGTCTACGTAAGTTAACCGCTTTTTTGTAAGAGCAAGGTATAAGCGCCACAGCGCATTCATCGCAAACAAAATTAAGTGATTTTACATTGTCGAGTATATAAAGCTCTTCGTTGGTGACTAATCTATCTAATTGCAAACAGCGAGCATCATCCATATTCAATCTCATTTAACTTAGCATTTTCTTTCATAATCAAGCTTATCCGTTGTTATGCTAACGTAAATTTTGGTTAATTGTTAATATAAAATACAGTTGTATGGCGCAGTGTAGTTGATTACAGTAGACAGATAGCTTTTTAGCCGTAATCCGTATTCATTAGCGACACGGATCTGCTATTCGCCTTAATCCTATTACCGAGGCAGATTATGAAACCAAGCACTTTTATGGCATGGATCACCCGTATGCCATTGTTAGAACGTTGGGCTTTGATGCATTGTTTTCAAAAAGAAAACGTATCAGAGCATTGTCATCAAGTCGCTGTGATTGCGCACTTATTGGTGGTCATTAAAAATAAACGCTTTGGCGGTAAGCTAAATCCAGAAAAAGCGGCTACCATCGCCCTTTACCATGAAGTATCAGAAACCAAGCTCCAAGATATCAACTCCAACACCAAATATCACAGTCCTGAATTTACCAAAGCCTTTAAAAAGCTTGAAGATCTGGCAGAAAAAGAATGCTTAGCCTCGTTACCTGAAGATCTGCGTGAAGAAATGGAGCCACTATTAGTTCAAACCCAAGTCGACCCAGAATACAAAGCTATCGTCAAAGCCGCAGATATTTTACAAGCCTATGTGAAAACCATGAATGAGCTACGCTTTAACAATGACGAGTTTCAACATGTAAAAATTAACTTGGATAAAAAGCTTAAGCAAATGGAACAAGATTTACCTGAAGTAAAATGTTTTATCGAAATTTTCCTCGATAGCTGCACTTCCACATTAGATAAATTGACTGAAAACGAATTAACTAACTGATGCTCACACAGTAAAGGATGATCAATGTCAGACAATGAAATACACAGTAGTGATGTCACTGAAAATGAATTAGCTGCCATCAATGACAAACAAATGAACGCTGATATTGAGGGCAGCACTAAGATAAATCCATGGCATGAACGCCGCCTAGGTGAAGATAAATTACGCCGTAATGATCACCGCAGTCCATTTCAGCGTGACAGAGCAAGAATACTGCACTCAGCCGCCTTTCGTCGCCTACAAGCTAAAACTCAGGTACACGGCATTGGCATGAACGATTTTTTTCGCACTCGTTTAACCCATTCATTAGAAGTATCACAAATAGGCACAGGCATCGCTGCCCAGCTTAAACGTAAATTCCCTGACATTGAGCAACTATTAGATTCAATGAGCTTAATAGAGTCACTATGCTTAGCCCATGATATTGGTCATCCGCCATTTGGTCACGGCGGTGAAGTGGCCTTGAACTATATGATGCGCCATCACGGCGGATTTGAAGGCAACGGTCAAACTTTTAGAATTTTAGCCAGACTTGAACCCTACACCGAATACTGGGGCATGAATCTAACCAGGCGAACCTTACTTGGAGTGTTAAAGTATCCCGCTTTATATAGGCAGTTACATGTCGATTTAGGTCACCCAGAAATAACCAGCCACAGACAATTAAGACCTTCACAGTGGCCATCGGTAAAAGGCCTTTTTAACGATGACAAAGATATCTTCGATTGGGTGCTTTCAGGTTTGAGTGTAAATGATAGAAACCGCTTTATCAGCATTAAAAACAGCACTAATCAACACTATCCTCACCACAGAACCCAGTATAAATCTTTTGATTGCTCCATCATGGAACTGGCGGATGATATCGCTTATGCAGTCCATGATTTAGAAGATGCTATCGTGATGGGCATAGTCACGCCTTTGCAATGGCAGCAGGATGTCTCTGACAAATTAAGCCAAAGTAATGACCCATGGCTTACTCACGAATTTACCCATATCGCAGATAAATTATTTTCCCATCAACATCACTTACGTAAAGATGCCATAGGTACCTTAGTGAATGGTTTTGTCACTGCCATTAATATCGAGCAAGACGACAAATTTGATGAACCTTTATTAAAATACAATGCCAGCCTAGAGCCTGACTTTGCCATCGCACTGCATACTTTAAAACAATTTGTCTATAAGTACGTTATCCGTAAACCTGAAATGCAAATGCTCGAATACAAAGGCCAACAAATTGTCATGGAATTATTTGAAGCCTTTGAGTCTGATCCACAACGTTTGCTGCCATTAAACACTCAAGAACGTTGGTTACATGCCAAGGAGAATAACCTTAATCCAATGCGAATTATTGCAGATTATATTTCTGGAATGACCGATGAATTTGCCGGTAAGTTGCATCAGCAATTATTTGGCCCCAAGTCTTCTGGCATTTTTGAGATTAGCTTAGAAAGATAACCTTACTTACCTATCGAGATGAGACCCCTATGTTAGTGGCTTTGATTAGCGTTAAGCATCTAAAGTCACTAACACTGTAATAAAACTTCAATTTACTTCCAGCCAAAGCACACTCAGTTAGCTTAAATTTTTATGCTATTAATTCAAAGGTAAAACACTCTTAGTGAATTAACCGCCAGCTTTGCTGGCATGATAATAATCACTTAACTAAGCCTTTTTGTGTAATTAAATTACCATTAGTAGTGATTTGTGCTGTGGATCACGACATATATACCGCTAAAGGAGTAATTTTATCACGTAGACGCTAATAATTTGCCAAGGTCACAGCTATAACAGCTGCTAAGAGTTGTTAACTAAAACGCTTTAGTTAACAATTTTTGAGGACGTAATGATGACTGTCAACAACACCGAACAACTTGAGCTACTGGTAGAGCGAGTCGCTAAAGCGCAGAAAGAATATGCCAATTTCAGCCAAGAACAAGTCGACAATATATTCAGAGCAGCAGCGCTTGCCGCCACAGATTCTCGTATTAAACTTGCTAAAATGGCAGCAACTGAAACCAACATGGGTTTATTAGAAGACAAAGTCATTAAAAATCACTTTGCATCTGAATATATATACAACAAATATAAAGACGATAAAACCTGCGGTATCATCGCTGAAGACATCACTTTTGGCACCATCACCATTGCCGAACCTGTAGGGATAATTTGCGGCATAGTGCCCACAACTAACCCTACCTCAACTGCCATTTTCAAAGCGCTGATTAGCCTTAAAACCCGTAACGGTATTATATTCTCGCCACATCCAAGAGCCAAGCAATCCACCACGACTGCAGCACGTATTGTTTTAGATGCCGCCGTTGCCGCTGGTGCACCCAAAGACATTATCGGCTGGATTGACGAACCTTCAGTGGCGCTGTCTAACCAACTTATGACACACGATAGCATCAACCTTATCCTCGCAACTGGCGGCCCCGGTATGGTTAAAGCTGCATACTCATCGGGTAAACCTGCCATTGGGGTTGGTGCGGGTAATACCCCAATCGTGATTGATGAAACCGCTGATATAAAACGCGCAGTAAGCTCAATCCTTATGTCAAAAACCTTCGATTACGGCGTCGTGTGCGCCTCAGAGCAAGCCATCATCGTGGTAGACAGTATTTATGAGCAAGTTAAACAACGCTTTGAAACTCATGGCGGTTACCTGTTATCCGATTCAGAGACCGCTGCCATGCAAGAGGTTATTCTTAAAAATGGTGGGTTAAATGCTGACATCGTTGGTCAAAGTGCCCCAACCATTGCCAACATGGCAGGAATTACTGTCCCAAGCTGGACTAAGGTATTAATTGGTGAGGTGACGGATATCAATGAAGCTGAAGCCTTTGCCCATGAAAAGTTATCACCACTTTTAGGTATGTACCGCGCCACTGATTTTAATGATGCCATGGACAAAGCTGAAGCATTAGTGACATTAGGCGGCATTGGTCATACCTCAGGGTTATACACTGACCAAGATGGCCAAGTAGAAAGAGTTAAAGCCTTTGGTTTTAGGATGAAAACTGCGCGGATATTAATAAACACTCCAGCATCACAAGGAGGTATTGGCGATTTATATAACTTTAAATTAGCGCCATCACTGACTTTGGGCTGTGGTTCATGGGGCGGTAACTCAATATCTGAAAACGTTGGCCCAAGCCATTTAATTAATAAGAAAACTGTCGCTAAAAGGGCTGAAAATATGTTGTGGCACAAACTACCCTCTTCAATTTATTTCCGCCGAGGCAGTTTACCCATTGCATTAGAAGAGCTATCAACTAAAAAACGCGCCTTAATTGTCACTGACAAGTTTCTGTTTAATAACGGCTATTGCGATGAAACCATTAAAATCTTAAAAGCTCAGGGGCTTGAAACAGAAGTATTCTATGACGTTGAAGCGGATCCTACTTTAGCCATTGTGAAACAAGGCGCTAAAGTTGCTCAAAGTTTCCAACCTGATGTCATCATAGCATTAGGTGGTGGTTCGCCTATGGATGCGGCTAAAATAATTTGGGTATTGTATGAACATCCTGACGTTGATTTTGCTGACTTAGCTTTGCGTTTTATGGATATTCGCAAACGTATTTATAAGTTCCCCAAATTAGGTGTTAAAGCGCAAATGGTGGCAATACCGACCACCTCTGGCACAGGCTCAGAAGTGACCCCGTTTGCCGTGGTAACCGATGAAGTGAGCGGCATGAAATACCCTATTGCTGATTATCAACTCACTCCTAACATGGCAATTGTCGACCCCAATTTAGTAATGGATATGCCAAAGTCATTAACCGCTTTTGGTGGCATTGACGCTGTAACTCACGCATTAGAAGCTTATGTTAGCGTGATGGCAAATGAATTTAGTGACGGTCAGGCCTTACAAGCACTGGAATTATTATGTGAGCATTTACCGGCAGCTTATGAACTGGGCGCTAAAGCCCCCATAGCCAGAGAAAAAGTCCATAACGGCGCCACTATCGCAGGTATTGCCTTTGCTAATGCTTTTTTAGGCATTTGCCACTCAATGGCCCATAAGCTCGGTGCTGAGTTTCATTTAGCCCATGGGTTAGCAAACGCATTGTTAATCAGTAATGTTATTCGCTTTAACGCCACCGATATGCCGACCAAGCAAGCTTCTTTTAGTCAGTACGACCGCCCAAAAGCCTTATGTCGTTATGCAAAGATAGCTGAAACCCTAAAGCTTGAAGGTATTGACTCAAACACCACTGATAAAGACAAGGTAGCATTGCTAATAAGTAAAATAGAACAGTTAAAAACCGCAGTCGGTATTCCGACATCTATCAAGGAAGCTGGTGTTAATGAAGCCGATTTCTTAGCCAAATTGGATGAATTAGCCGAGCACGCTTTTGATGATCAATGTACTGGCGCCAATCCGCGCTTCCCGCTTATTAGTGAGTTAAAGCAGATATTATTAGATAGCTTTTATGGTAAGCCATATCAAGATAACTAATGGCTATGTTCTAGTTGCTACTTTTCGGCACTGGCTCTGGTACAAGTCTACACAAGCTAGAGTTATAAAAGAACTGGCTTGAACAGTAGCGATTAATTAACCGCTGATACAATATTGATTATCATCAAATGTATCAGCGGTATTTTTATTTAATAATTTACTGTTTACCTTTGCTTTATTAGTGTCAGTGAGCCATCCAGATGCACATCACGTTGTGGATATGCCACCACAATATTGTTTTGATCTAATAATTCATCCAGAGCAAAACGAATATTACTTCGCGTTACCCTTAACCCCCCTTCTACAGTGGAGTTAATCCAAAAGTTAACTTCAAATATTAGCGCGTTGTCACCAAAGTCTTCAAAACTCACCACAGGTTTAGGCTCAATTAATACCTCTTTTTGTGCGATAGTTGCTTCATATAGCAAATCTGCGACAACTCTTGCCTTAGTCCCATAAGCTACGCCAACCCGCACATTTGACCTGACTAAATTATCAACTAGTGTCCAATTCACCACAGTGTTTTCTAATAATGTGCTATTGGGGATCAACAAGTGAACGCCATCAACCCGTCTTATACGAGTCGAACGATTATTAATGGCTTCGACTATGCCTTTAGCACCTTCAACTTCAAGAAAATCACCAATTTTAATGGGGCGTTCCCACATTAATATCCAACCACTAATGAAGTTGTTAATAATGTTTTGCGCGCCAAAACCGATTGCAATGGCACCGGACAAAAATGCAAATGCGGTAATGGGCACATTAATTAAATCAAGCGAAGTAATTAATAATATTGCAATGGCGATGACATACAATATACGTTGCAACAGATGGATAATATTAGGGTCAGTCTTTTTAGACGTTAACCGCTTAGTGATCAGTTTTACTAGCAATTTAGTGATGAACAAACCGACAATTATGATCACCGGAATGATCAATAACCCACCTAAGGTAATTGGCTGTTGTGCAACAGTAAACACTGTCAAATTTAGCCATTGTTCAACTTGTACGAAATCCATTATTGCACCTCGTCGTTATTACTAAACCTGAATTCATATTTAGATTCAAGATCCTAAATATACCGCTGACGGATCCACTAAAAACCGTGAACCTAAAGCTTCACGACCAAATAGCATTAAATAACTCATGTCTGAGCGATCGGTAAGGGTAATTTCAATCGACCACTTTTGTTGCCCAAGAACTACTGGCGTTTTAATCACATAACGTTGCTCCGAGGTGCCATTAGATGACTTAATTTTACGGATATCACTAATAGGAGCATGGCAGCTTTTTACCGTATCAACATTATGTGAATCTGGGTGAATATCAAACGAGACACAATGCTCGCCATCTATCAGCACCTTTTTAATATTATCTACATGTAAAGACGAGGTTTTAGCCCCTGTATCCACACGTACTTGTAACTCGGTGATACCCAATTTAGGCAGCGCGATATACTCTAAGTTGCCAATAATCGTTTTATTTTTCATATCGAAACTCATTAGTTTACAGAATCTGGTAATAGTTGTTCTTGAACATTTTCAATGTGTTCAGCAATTTTTTCATCATTTTCGCTAAAGTAAGCAATATGAAACATGGCTTCACCTTCTTGCACTAGCGGTATGTTTTGTTTACCGATTAATATGCCAGAGCGTGATGCGATCACCGAGTCAATCACTTCGCCATAGGGGCTACCAATTTCAGCCAAAACTTGCCCTTTCGTAATTTGTTCACCTAAATTGGCAATGTTATGCACAATCCCACTGGCATTTGCACGTACCCACTGACTGCCATTGGCGATAAATGGGGCGCGCTTTTTCTTTCTTGTTGCAGATGTTTTTCTAATCATGCCTAAGTGCTGCAACACATTTAAGATGCCTTTCATGCCTGCACATATTGAAAACTCATCAAACCTCAGCGCTTCACCTGCCTCATACAAGAGGATTTTGGTTTCATTCTTAACTGCTGACTCCCTTAAAGAACCATCCACTAGGTTTGAATTTAAAATAACCGGCACGCCAAACACTTCGGCAAGTAATTTGGTTTCCTCATCATTCATATCCGCTCTAATTTGCGGAAAATTAGACCTGTGTATTGCACCAGTATGTAAATCAATACCGTAATCGCAATGGCTGACGATTTCATTAAGAAATATATGTGCCACCCGTCCAGCTAATGAGCCTTTGGCAGAGCCAGGGAAACAGCGATTCAAATCCCGTCTATCTGGCATGTAGCGGCTTTGATTCACCACCCCATAAACATTGACCATAGGTACAGCTATGAGGGTTCCTGAAATAATCTTAAATTTATTTTGTTTAATTAGCCTTCGTATAATTTCAATGCCATTTAATTCATCACCATGTACCGCCGCGCTGATAAATATTGTCGGCCCCGTTTTTTTGGCACGGATAATATGTACGGGTAAAGAAACATCAGCATCGGTATATAACTTTGCTACCGGCAGCTCTATTTTGCGTTGTTCACCGGGTAAAATGGTAAAATCGCCAATAATTAATTTTTCCATAATGAAGCCTTAATTAGCCTTTCCCACGTGTTTTGTTGTTATGGGGTTTAGCATTTTTTTCAATAAACTCAAACACCATAGCGGCAACATCTTTACCTGTGGCTTTTTCAATACCTTCAAGACCTGGCGATGAATTAACCTCCATAACCATAGGACCATTTTGTGAGCGCAGTAAATCAACACCGCACAAATTCAGTCCCATAATTTTGGCAGCATTGATTGCTGTTTCACGTTCTTCTTTAGATAACTTAACCACTTCAGCTGAGCCACCACGATGTAAGTTGGAACGAAACTCACCTTCGGCGCCTTGACGTTTCATTGCTGCGACCACTTTACCACCAACCACTAAACAACGAATATCGGCGCCGCCAGCCTCTTTAACAAACTCTTGTACCAAAATATTGGCTTTTAATCCCATAAAAGCTTCGATAATGGCTTCAGCAGCTTTGGCGGTATCAGCAAGAACCACCCCGATACCTTGAGTGCCTTCTAGTAGCTTAATCACAACAGGCGCGCCACCAACATTTTTAATTAAATCTTTAATGTTGTCAGGCTTATTAGCAAAACCGGTACGTGGTAGCCCAATGCCTTTACGGGATAATAATTGCAATGAACGTAATTTATCGCGTGAGCGGCTAATGGCGACAGATTCATTGATGTTAAATGTTCCCATCATCTCAAACTGCCTGGCCACTGCAGTACCGTAAAATGTTACCGACGCCCCAATACGCGGGATCACCGCATCATATACAGGTAACTCTTTACCATCGTAACGTAAGGTTGGCTTACTGCTGGTAATATCCATGTAGCAATGTAATGTATCAATAATATCAACCGTATGGCCCATGGCTTCACCTGCCTCTTTTAGACGACGAGTTGAATATAGCTTTGGGTTTCTTGATAGAATCGCGATCCTCATAAAATGTCCTTAATGTGGTTCTTTTGCTGCACAAAGGTGCTGTAATTCGCTGAGTGTATTAAGATATAGCTGATAAATAAAACGTTAAATTTTGATGTGTTTAATCAAAAAAATTAATCACAGCTTTTAAGGAGTTTGATGAAAATAGAATTATTAAAAACATTTTTAGAAGTCAGTCGTACACTACATTTTAGAGTCGCTGCCGAAAATTTGTTTATCACCCAGTCTGCTGTCAGTGCCAGAATCAAGCTTTTAGAAGAGGACTTGGGGGTGTTACTGTTTGATCGCAGTAAGAAACACCTCAAATTAACCCCTGAGGGTAACCGCTTAATTAAGCATGCCAATGAGCTGTTATTGATGTGGCAAAAAGCCAAGCAAGATGTGGGCATAGCTGACGGTGATAACCACCAACTGGCCATAGGTTCCATCATGTCCATTTGGGATATTGTACTTCAAGGCTGGCTAACTAAAATTCACCACAATATCGAAGGGATGAGTTTATTAACCAGTACCCTATCGCCCGTTGAATTAACAAAAAGTTTATTAAGCCGTGTGATAGATGTGGCTTTCTTATTTGAGCCACCTTACGTAGAAGGACTTGTCATCACCAAAGTCGCGACTGTGCCGTTATATCTTGTGAGCACCGAAGCAAACTCAGACAGTCAAATGTCAACATTAGCAAACTACATTATGGTGGACTACGGTGAGTCGATTAATAGTCAATTTCGCCGCAGCTTTCAAGACTCACCGCCAGCAAAACACTCGATGAACCAGCCAAGGGTTGCACTAAACTTTTTGTTGGATGTCGGTGGTTGTGCTTACCTGCCAAGACAAATGGCGTTTGAATACATTGAAAGTAATAGACTTTTTATTGTCGAAGATGCGCCGGTTTTTTCTCGAGAAATTTATGCAGTGTATTTAGAAAAAGGCCATAAAGTCGATATTATTGAACAAACGCTACAGCTATTTCCCTACCTTAAAACGTGATTTTAAATCAGTGAAACAGCAAGGCAAAATTAACAGCTGGCGTAATTTTAGTCTGCTACTCACAAAGCCCAACAAGGATAACCATGGACAGAAGAGCGTTTTTAACAGCTTTGGTAAAAGGCAGTGCCGTGGTTGGCGCTGGTGTGACAATTGCAGGTACAGTGACTTGGTTTAGCATCACCCCAGCACCTCGGCCATTGACTATAGATAATATATTATCTCAAATAGCGCAATTGCTTGCTGCAGCCGTCATTGGCAACAACCCAGAGCAAGCAGCAAAGGCTACTTTAAGCACGACATCAGCAGGTTGGGATTTAAACCAAATTTTTACTCATTGCGCCCAAAGTGTTGAGTATTCAATGACAGGTTATCCGCAGCAAAAAGCAGAGATTTTTAAACACACTATTGGGGCTAGCGCATTTGCTTTATTCAGTGCTAAAGGCAAGATGACTCATAACCTTGCAGAAGTTATACCTGGGGCACCTTTAATTTCAAAGCAGGCTGATTATTTGCTAGCCCTCAAAAGGTTGCAACAATCGCTCGTAGATTTTCAGCAATATAACGGTCATTTACAGCCCCACTTTGCTTATGGCAAGCTCAGTAAACAAGACTACGCCCTTGCCCATGTAATGCACTTTAATAATCATATGCAGCAAATACAGCTGCGCACGTTAAGCTGAAACTATATAAGGTCAATAACAGCCATTATATTGGCCTAGTGTCAGCAATTTGGTTTAACGAGACCTAGTGTTAGTTCACCAATAAGCGCATCTGGTTGATCGACTCCAATATATACACTATCAATACCTTTAATAGGCTCAACTAAGGTTAGTTTGACATTGGGAGCGCCAGAAAAGTTAAAGCGTTTTATCGTTTCAGCACGTCGAATGGCTAATTTGTTGGGTTCGACAGTTTTAATATTACTTAAATCAATGCTAAAGCTATTAAACACTCCGTAGCGAATATGTAATTTATTCTGAATTATGACGCTTGCTCCTGAGCCTGAATTTAAATCTGCGAGGCCAAGCTCAGCTTGAGTGTTTGGGTTGTAATTATCAGTGACTAATGAGGCTGCACAAGTCTCTATTGTGATCGGTCTGCGTGACATAGCACGGTATTCAGCAATAAAGAATACTAAACTCACCAAGGTTAATGCCGTTACCACATTAGCGCTGAACGCTGAAAACATAAAATGAACCAGTAAATGCATCAGCGGTATTTCAAACATTATCATCATTATAAATCCTAGTGCGTTAGACTGATTACCGTCTTTATGATGATAACTAAATTGTGAATCACCGTGATATGTTGACGGTTTGATTAAATGGCCACACAAAAAGAAGCTCCAAACTCTGGCTTCAAAAATCATGATATCGGCTACCAAGTTATTACCAAATAAAGCACTAATTGGCTGCTTAATTGCAATATCAGGATCAACTCCTGATTTAAGCGCCGTTTTTATGGCAAATATCACGCAGGTAATTGAAAATACCTCAATTAATACAAATACCGTCAGTAACAGGTAACGGATCTGAGTTAAATAAGGCCATAATATTTGTTGCTCTGAGGGAATAATATAACTGCCAAGCAGTATTAAAATAGCAAAATAACCGAGTGCCTTAACGAGTGCTAACTTGGTAGATTTGATACACAAAAAGCAAATTATGGGTAAAATGATAGCAGCGTCAATGAGTAACAACCAATCGAATTTTGCTGCGCCATAATCATTAATCCACATATCGTTTTGATAAAATAAAAACCAGGCAAACGATAGAACTAGCAGACTAATAAAAGGGATTTTGGAAGCTAATGGCCATGTTCGCATTCGATCACTCCTTAATTAACACTGTTTTCTTAGCAAATAAAAACCTATCAGTGGCCATCTTCTGACCATCGACGATATGATCTTGGGTAAAGCTGGTGACAATTTCAAAATCATATTGGCAGAGCAAAGACGCTATAAATTCAGGTTGATAAAAATACATATGTAGCTTGTCACCTTCAGCAGACTCTTGCACACATGATTGACTGTAATCAGCTTGCATAAAGCCAATATAGATCAACGCTTGTGGTGTCGATATCTTGGCTAAAGATTCAATAAAAGGCGCTATATCAGTTTTTGCAAGATACGGCAGACAAAATGAGCACAGCAGTACATTAAATCTATTATTTGTTGCCGCAATCTGGCGAATATCGTTAACCTCAAATGTCGCTGCGGGGTTTTGCTGCTTGGCAATCGTTATCATCGCCGTAGATAAATCTATTCCACTGATATTTATCGGGACATTTCGTTGCTGAGCTAATGCTTGTTGCAAATACAAACTGGCGTTACCTGGTCCGCAACCGATATCGTATACAGAAATACCCGTTTCTGTTTTAAATGCCGATTTAGAACTAGATTCAATGTTGAATTGAGTGTCTATTAACGCAGCAAAACGATTAAGACTATCAGCATATAAGGCACAATCCATGTATTTTTGCTGATATTTATCAGCTGCTTTGTCAAATACGTTTACCGTTTGCTGGTACTTGTCCATTTAAAGAAGTGTCCATTTTTATAATGTTAATTCACCAGTATTAATTTATACACTATAAAATTGATGATCGGACTTATTTTAAAAACAAAAAAACCACTCGAAAGTGGCTTTTATTAATCGTTAGTTAAACGCTCGGTTTATAAAGCGCCGATGGCATCTTTACATAGCTGGGTAATCCGACCCCAATCTTCTTGTTCCATTGCATCAGTAGGCGCGATCCAGCTACCACCAATACAATCAACATTAGCTAATGCTAAGTAATTTTTATAACTTGTCGGCGTAATACCGCCTGTTGGACAAAAACGAATA
This sequence comes from Shewanella sp. 6_MG-2023, assembly GCF_030547195.1. NCBI lineage: Bacteria > Pseudomonadati > Pseudomonadota > Gammaproteobacteria > Alteromonadales > Shewanellaceae > Shewanella > Shewanella sp. 6_MG-2023. Next base: position 147,905 of record NZ_JAUOQU010000005.1, read on the forward strand.
TTCGCCAATGGACCAGAGAAGGCTTTCAGTGCATTAACGCCGCCAGACGCTTCAGCTGGGAAGAATTTAAAATGGGTATAACCCAACTCCATTCCCGTCATAACTTCTGAGATACTCGCAACACCTGGAATTAACGGCACATTACCACGCTTAGCTGCTTTTAACAGGTCAACGGTAGCACCTGGCGTAATAATAAATTGTGAACCCGCATCTACAGCTTGTTGCAGTTGCAATTCATTTAAAATAGTACCTGCCCCCACTAACGCCTCTGGGACTTCTTTAGCAATCAATGCAATGGCTTCTAAAGCACATTCTGTGCGTAAAGTGACTTCTAAAACACTGATGCCGCCCGCTACTAATGCTTTAGCTAACGGTACTGCATGCTCAATTTTATCGATAACCATTACAGGAACAATCGGGCTGCGTTTAAAAATATCTTGTGGCTGTAACGTCCAGTTATTCTCAAGCATTCGAGTATCTTCCTTTTAATTAATAAATTTCGTCAATGGCACTGGTACTACGAGCGCCTGTTTCTGGGCTGCTTAAACTATTTCGTAAAGCACCGAATAATTCACGGCCCATTCCATAACTTGAGTGATGTAGATCTACTTTCCCTGCTACACGTGCAGTTAAAGTGGCTTCATCCACCAGTAAACTTAGCTCGCCGGTATCAGCGTTGACGCGAATGATGTCGCCATCTTCAACCTTAGCAATAATGCCGCCATCTAATGCTTCTGGCGTTAAGTGAATCGCAGCAGGCACTTTACCTGACGCACCCGACATACGACCATCAGTCACAAGCGCAACCTTAAAACCCTTATCTTGTAAGGTGCCTAAATATGGTGTGAGTTTATGTAACTCTGGCATACCGTTAGCTTTCGGGCCTTGGCCTTTTACCACCACAACACAATCTCGGTCTAAACCACCGGCTTGGAAAATAGCATCAAGCTTGTTTTGGTCATCAATAACAACCGCTGGGCCTTCAACAATTCTGTTAGCTGCAGGCACTGCTGATACTTTGATCACCGAACGACCAAGGTTACCTTTGAGTAATTTTAAACCACCATTGCTTTGGAACGGTGTATCGATGTGGGTTAACACTTCTTTGTCTAAACTTTCTGTTGGCCCATCAACCCAGGTCAGCTTGCCGTCAAGAATGCGCGGCTCTTGGGTATATTTACGTAAACCAAAGCCCGCTACAGTGTTGACATCTTCATGGATAAGACCTGCATCTAACAGCTCTTTTACTAGAAATGCCATGCCGCCTGCGGCGTGGAAATGGTTAATATCAGCATGACCGTTTGGATAAACCTTTGCCAATAATGGTACGCAATCAGATAAATCTGAAAAGTCATCCCAGTTTACAATGATGCCAGCGGCGCGCGCTGCAGCAACAATGTGCATAGTCAGGTTGGTAGAACCACCTGTTGCAAGGATGCCTACAATGCCATTAACCACTGATTTTTCATTTACAATCTCACCGATTGGGGTGTATTGGGTGCCCATTTCGGTTAAACGACACACTTGTTTAGCTGCCATTGCGGTTAGTTCATCACGTAGTGGATCATCAGGATTCACAAACGAAGAACCAGGAAGCTGTAGCCCCATCATTTCAAGCATTAACTGATTAGAGTTAGCAGTACCGTAGAAAGTACAAGTACCCGCACTGTGATAAGAGCTTGATTCAGCTTCTAACAATGCAGCTCTATCAACTTTACCTTGTGCAAATTGTTGACGTACACGGGCTTTTTCTTTGTTTGGAATACCAGATTTCATTGGGCCTGCTGGCACAAACATCATTGGTAAATGACCAAAACTTAACGCGCCAATCAATAAACCCGGAACAATCTTGTCGCAAATACCTAATAATAAGGCACCGTCAAACATGTTGTGAGATAAACCCACCGCCGTTGACATTGCAATCACTTCACGACTCAGTAAGCTAAGCTCCATGCCAGGTTGGCCTTGGGTCACACCGTCACACATCGCCGGAACACCCGCAGCAACTTGAGCAACGCTGCCGACTTCTTGGCAGGCTTTTTTAATGAAGTTTGGATAATCTTCATATGGCTGATGGGCAGATAACATGTCATTAAATGCCGTCACAATACCGATATTCGCTTTGGTTAATTGACGTAAAGAATCTTTATCATCTGGCTTACAGGCCGCAAAACCATGGGCTAAGTTGCCACAGCTTAATGCACTACGATGTACGCCTTTGGCACGAGCATCGTTTAATGCTTCGAGATATTTTTTACGTGAATCTTGGCTACGAGCGATAATTCGATCGGTAACAGCTTGAACTACTGAGTGCATGGTTAACTCCTTTACGCGCTATAAAACACATCAACGGGCGTTTTACGCTGCGCTAATACGGCTCTAATTGGCATTGCATTCACATCGTCGCTTTCCAAAGCTTGGCGATATACGGATAGTTTTGACTCACCTACTAAATGCAGATAAATCTGGCGACTGTTTAAAATGGCACCTTTAGATAAGGTAATACGTGCATGTGGAGCAGTCGTTGGATTAACGGCTGCGCAAAGTAAATCAGTCGTAAAAGCGTTTTCTAATTCTTTACTGCAAGGGAACCACGAACAAGTGTGGCCATCTGTACCCATGCCTAATACCACAACATCAAATGGTTTAGGGAAGTTAGCCAGAGACTCAATCGTCATGTCACAGCCCTTTTCAGGGCTATCAAACATATTCTTTAAACCACGGAATTTGGCACTTGCTGCGCGATTTTGTAATAAATGTGCTCTTACTAAGCGCTCGTTAGAATCTGCAGCTTCTGCATCTACCCAACGTTCATCGGCAAGTGTGATATAAACATCACTCCAGTCGATCGCTTTATTGCTTAGTAATTGAAATAATTTAAGCGGTGTCGAGCCACCTGAAACAACAAGGCTTGCTTTACCACGGCTATCAACCGCATCCTGCAACTGACTGGCAATTTTGTCAGCTAATTTGGTTTCGAGATCCGCTGGGGTTGCAAATGCTTTAAATACAGATTCTTTAATCATAATATTTCCTTACTCGTCCCAAGAACGACCATCTTTAGTGATTAAAGCAACTGAAGCCACAGGGCCCCATGTACCTGCTGGATATGGCTTAGGCTTCTCGCCGCCATTTTCCCAAGAGTTGATGATGCCATCGACCCAAGTCCAGGCTTGCTCAACTTCATCACGGCGCACGAACAGTGCTTGATTACCTAACATGGCTTCAAGTAATAAACGTTCGTACGCGTCGGCAATGCGTTCGTTTTTAAAGGTATCGGTGAAACTTAAATCAAGTTTGGTGGTTTGAATGCGTTGCTTTTCTTCCAGACCTGGGACTTTATTCATCATTTGAATTTCAACACCTTCATGGGGTTGCAAACGAATAGTCAACTTGTTTGGTGGTAAGTTACGCATGGTGTCACGATATAAATTATGCGGCGGGTTTTTGAAGTAAACCACAATCTCACTGCTCTTAAACGGCATACGTTTGCCACTACGTAAGTAGAACGGCACGCCAGCCCAGCGCCAATTATCAATATCAACGCGAAGCGCTACAAAGGTTTCAGTGTTAGATTTAACATTGGCGCCCTCTTCTTCTAAATAACCAGGAACAGGTGAGCCTTTTAAATAACCACTAGAATATTGGCCACGAACCGTGTTTTCAAACACGTTGTTTGGGGTAATTGGACGCAATGACTTAAGTACTTTTACTTTTTCATCACGAATGCTATCAGCATCTAAATTTACTGGCGGGTCCATTGCCACAAGCGTCAGCACTTGCAGTAAATGGTTTTGGATCATGTCACGCATTTGACCTGCAGTATCAAAGTATCCCCAACGACCTTCAATACCGACTTCTTCAGCTACGGTGATTTGTACATGATCAATCGTGCGGTTATCCCACTTAGAAGCAAACAATGAATTCGCAAAGCGCAGGGCAATGAGATTTTGAACGGTTTCTTTACCTAAATAGTGGTCAATTCGGTAAACTTGATTTTCATTGAAGAATTCAGAAACTTTGTCATTAATGACTTTTGATGACGCAAGGCAAGTGCCAATTGGCTTTTCAAGCACGATACGGGTGTCGGAATGAATAAGGTTTTGCTCATTAAGACAACGACAGATTTCACCAAAGATTGACGGAGGCGTGGCGAAATAGCTGACCATTACACGCTTAGTTGGCTCTAAAAGACCATGGAAAGCTTTGTAGCCTTCAGAATCGGTAAAATTAGTACCGATATAATGACAACGAGCAATAAAGCGAGCGAGGGTCTCTTCACATAACTCGTCCTTTACAAAAGTGTTTAATGCTTTATTGACAAGTTCAATGAACTCTTCTTGAGTAAAGGCATCTTTAGCGACACCAATAACTTTGGTGTCTTTATCTAATAGATTCGCTTTATCAAGCTGATAGAGAGAAGGTAACAACTTACGGCGTGCTAAATCGCCTTTGGTGCCAAAAAGTACAAAGTCGCAAGCCTTGGCGCCTATTGATGAGTTACTCATTGCTTAAAATACTCCTTTATTATGCGTGTTCACAGTCAAACCATTTTTAGTTGCCAGTGAATAAAAGCACACTTTTGTTGTAATATAACAACAGAATTAAATTTGTGCATTATAATTTTACAATTATTGATATTGGTTACATCTAGCCTTTTTCACACAAAACCTGATAGTATTTTGGTTGTTAAATTACTTTACTATCATAGATTAGTTACAAAAAATAAAACAAAACGGCTTATAATCGTTTTTAGAGGTATGAAAATTACTTCATTTCCACCTAAATTGTAATTTATGATATAAAATTACATCATCCATTTTAGCGGACAATTACTTATGAATACCCTTGAGAAGGTGCAAAAAAGCCTTACACAATTTAGTAAGTCAGAGCGAAAAGTTGCAGAGGTCATTCTCTCTTCTCCGCAAACGGCGATTCACTCTAGTATTGCAACGCTTGCCAAAATGGCTGACGTCAGCGAACCCACTGTGAACCGTTTTTGTCGCAGACTTGATACTAAGGGCTTCCCTGATTTTAAGTTACATTTGGCCCAAAGTCTTGCTAACGGTACACCTTATGTAAGCCGCCATGTTGAAGAAGATGATTCTCCTGAATCCTATACAACAAAAATCTTCGAATCTTCAATGGCATCCCTTGATACTGCCCGTCAAAGCCTTGATGTGGTTGCAGTCAATAAAGCCGTAGATATTTTAACGCAAGCTAAAACAATATCGTTTTTTGGCCTGGGAGCATCCTCATCAGTTGCTCACGATGCGCAAAATAAGTTCTTCCGTTTTAACGTACCGGTCATTTGTTTTGATGATGTATTAATGCAACGTATGAGCTGTATTGGCTGCGATGAAGGTGATGTTGTGGTGCTTATATCCCACACTGGCCGTACTAAATCATTAATCGAAATAGCCCGAATTGCCCGTGAAAATGGCGCTGCGGTGATTGGGATTACTGCTCGTAACTCGCCACTGTCTCACGAATGTACGTTGCCGGTGACCATGGAAGTGCCAGAAGATACTGACATGTATTTACCTATGGCTTCACGTTTAGCACAGCTGGTTACTATTGATGTGTTAGCCACAGGCTTTACCTTGAGAAGAGGCCCGCGTTTTCGCGATAATCTAAAACGTGTTAAAGAAGTATTGAAAGAATCTCGGATAAATAAAGATCTTACCATCTAATTATTACTAAATAATTACCTGTCCGAAAGGCCGAACAATATTACCTGTTCGGCCTTTTTTATTGAATTTATACGACTCAGTCACAGATATATATCTCAAAAACGATCTTTTTGTTCGTAACTTTCCTACATAATTCGAAAATCTCTGTTAATATAAGTCCATAATATTTAGTACCGAATTCTTTTTCTTTTAAATTAACGGAGTATCCTATGTTCCGCAGAACTAAAATCGTTACGACACTTGGACCTGCAACCGACCGCGATGATAACCTACGTAAAATCATTGCCGCTGGTGCAAATGTTGTACGTCTTAACTTCTCACACGGCTCACCAGAAGATCATCTTAAACGTGCTACTGACGCTCGCAATATTGCAAAAGAGTTAGGTGTTCACGTAGCTGTATTAGGTGATTTGCAAGGCCCCAAAATTCGTGTATCTACCTTTAAAGATAACAAAAAAATTCAGTTGAATTTAGGTGATACTTTCATTTTAGATGCAGATCTTGCTAAAGGTGAAGGTGACGAGAAACAAGTTGGTATCGATTATAAAGAATTGCCAAATGACGTTGTCATAGGTGACATTCTTATGCTTGATGACGGCCGTGTTCAGCTTAAAGTTGAATCTGTAGAAGGTCGTAAAGTTTTCACTAGTGTTACTGTTGCGGGTCCTTTATCTAATAATAAAGGCATCAACAAAAAAGGCGGCGGATTAACAGCCCCTGCACTAACTGAAAAAGACAAAGCAGATATTTTAACGGCTGCGCAAATTCAGGTTGATTACTTAGCCGTTTCTTTCCCACGTACTGGCGCTGATTTAGATTTAGCACGTAAGCTTGCTGAAGATGCGGGCAGTTTTGCACTTATTGTATCAAAAGTAGAACGTGCAGAAGCTGTTGGTACTGATGAAGCGATGGACGATGTCATTAAAGCATCTGACGCGGTAATGGTTGCACGTGGTGACTTAGGTGTTGAAATTGGCGATGCTGCATTGGTTGCAGTACAAAAGAAACTTATCCGTCGTTCACGTCAATTGAACAAAGTTGTGATTACTGCAACTCAAATGATGGAATCAATGATTTCAAGCCCTATGCCAACTCGTGCTGAAGTTATGGACGTAGCGAACGCCGTACTAGATGGCACTGACGCTGTGATGCTTTCAGCTGAAACTGCTGCCGGTGACTTCCCTGAAGAAACTGTGTTAGCAATGAGCAATGTTTGTGCTGGTGCAGAACAGCATCCATCAGTGATGTCTTCTAAGCATAGAATGAACGAAACATTCGATACTATTGAAGAAACCATTGCCCTTTCAACTATGTATGCTGCAAACCATTTAAAAGGTGTTAAAGCTATCATCAGCTTGACTGAATCAGGCGAAACTACCAAGTTAATGTCGCGCATCAGCTCTGCATTACCAATTTTCGCACTGTCTCGTCATCAAAAGACCTTAGCAAAATTAGCTTTATTCCGTGGTGTTATGCCAGTTCAGTTTGATTCTACAGCTTTCCCAGCTGATGCATTAGCATCAGAAGCGTTAAAAGCGGTTGCAGCTGCTGGTTACCTTAAATCAGGTGACATGGTATTAATGACTAAAGGCGATGCAATGGAAACTGTTGGTGGCACTAACACTTGTAAAGTACTTGTTGTTGCTTAATATGAGTTAATTGCTTCAAATAGCTAATAAAAAACCACCTGATTAGGTGGTTTTTTTATGTGCTAAATATGTGTGTTTTGATTTAGAAAATTGTGTGTCGTCATTATTTCAGGCTAACAGTACCCAAGGCATAAACATTACTTGTTTAACATTCAAACCTCAGGTAACGCTAGACCGTTACAGTCAAACGTCAGTTAACTTTCGATTATAGGCTTTCAAAATCATTGACATGAATCGCAGCTAAGCGCTTTTCATTGGCATCAAGTAGCTGCTCAAGCTCTGCTTGATTAATCACGTTATTGGCTAAAGCTTGGTTAAACAAGTCAACCATTGGCTGTTTCGCATCAAGAGTCCCCGCTTTTTGGGCTTTCTTAAGGCGAGAGTACAAACCTTTACAAGCATATTTAGCTGTAAATGCTTGCTCAACTTCAGCAATGCCGCTGCTATCTCCGTCAAAATCAGCACATAAGAAAGTTAACCTATCTCTTGCTGGCGAAGGTTGCATGAAACCATCTGCTAAGGTCGTTGCTTGTTTGTCAGTTGGCGCATTAAAGTGATTACCTAATGGAAATATGATCACTCTAAGCAATACGCTAACAAACTTATTTGGGAAGTTACGAATAGCCTCTTCCAATGCTTTAGCGGCAAGATGTAATCTTTCAGTCATGACATAATGCACTGCCGGTAAATCATCTTGTTGACGGCCATTATCTTCAAACAGCTTTAAGGTTGCTGATGCTAGGTATAATTGACTTAGCACATCGCCCATACGCGCTGAGATCATCTCTTTACGTTTTAAATCACCGCCCATGACCAACATAGCTAAATCAGTCATTATCGCTAAAGCTGCCGAGATACGGCTCATATCACGATAATATTGCTGAGTGGTACCACTAACTGGCGATGAATTGGTTTTACTGGCTGTTAATGCATTAAAGAAAGCCATGACACCATTTCGAATAGCATAAGTCATATGGCCCATTAATAATGAATCGAAACGGTTAATGGCTGCTTTTTGATCTTCCATCGCCGCAGTTTCCATTTCAGCCAATACATAAGGATGACAGCGTGTTGCCCCTTGACCAAAAATCATCAGCGAACGGGTCAAAATATTCGCCCCTTCAACAGTGATAGAAATAGGACTGGCCATATAAGCATGACCGAGATAGTTTTTCGACCCTAACTGAATACCTTTACCAGACTGAATATCCATCGCATCTTCTACCACATCTCGACCTAATTCAGTCATGTGATATTTAGCAATCGCGGTAACCACCGATGGTTTCACTTTTAAATCAATACCGGTGGTGGTTAAACATCTGGCCGCTTCTAATTGATAAGTGTTAGCGATAATACGCGCTAGCGCTTCTTGTACACCTTCAAATTTACCAATTGGCATACCGAACTGCTGTCTTACATAACTATAAGCTGTTGTGGTTTTAGTGGCCATATGACCCGATGCAGTTGCCAATGCTGGCAATGAAATACCACGGCCGGCAGATAAACACTCAACCAGCATTCTCCAGCCTTTACCCGCAAACTGAGGGCCGCCAATAATCCAATCCAGTGGAATGAATACATCTTCACCACTTGTGGTGCCGTTCATAAAGGCCATCATCAATGGATTATGACGACGACCAATTTCAACACCGGGATGATCGGTTGGAATTAACGCACAGGTAATACCAAGATTAACCGTATCACCTAATAAGCCCTCAGGGTCACGCATTTGAAATGCAAGACCAAGCACTGTAGCTACAGGTGCCAAGGTAATGTAACGTTTATCCCAAGTAAGACTTAAACCTAATACTTCTTCACCATTAAATTCGCGGCGACACACAATACCAGTATCAGGTATTGCACCAGCGTCTGATCCCGCCTCTGGGCCAGTTAACGCAAAACACGGTAGCTCATCACCATTAGCTAACGCAGGTAACCAACGCTGTTTTTGCTCTTCAGTACCATAATGAGTTAATAACTCACCAGGGCCTAAAGAGTTAGGAACCATAACCGTAACGGCCGCACTAATGCTGCGAGAGGCAATTTTACTGACAATGGTTGAGTTGGCGTAGGCAGAAAACTCTCTACCACCAAATTTAGTGGGAATAATTAATGCAAAAAAACCTTCTTTTTTGAAGTAATCCCATAACTCAGGTGGTAAGTCTTTGCGGTTGTGAACAATGTCATAATCATCAATCATACTCAGCGCTGTTTGCACTTGGTTATTGATAAAGTCTTGCTCAGCTGCTGTTAATTGGGGTTTACCGTAATTGTGAAGCGTGTTCCAGTTTGGATTTCCGCCAAACAATTCACCTTCCCACCACACATCACCCGCTTCCATCGCCTCTTTTTCAGTACTAGATAATGGCGGAAGTACTTTCTTAAAAAACGAAAAAACCGGACGCGTGATAAATCGCATCCTTAAATTACGCACACCAAATAACACAGCAAGTGCTATTAAAACCAGTATAACGACAGTCATGTTAATCCCTTATTACTTAGCTAAAATTGGCACTGAAACACCAGCGGCCATATATGGAATCACCTTACGAATGATTGCTTCAGTATCATTATGTTCACCATAATCAGCTTCTGCAATTTCGTTAAGTGCATCAGCTGAAGCCATGGTGAATACTATGGTCCCTAAGGTAAAGTGTAGTCGCCAAAACATTTCTGCAGGCGGAATATGCGGCGCACTTTCTGATACCGCTTTAACGAAAACTTTTAAATAATCACCATAATGCGTGGTGATAAACCACCTTAAATGGCCCTGACTTTCGATATAACCACGACCTAACAATTGCAGAAATATCGTTGTTCCCCCCTGCCTAACTTGGTTTAATTCCAATAATGGATTAATTAGAGATGAAAATATCTCATTCAAATTAGCTAGTTGTGGATTTTTAAATAATCTATCTATTTCAGCAGCTGCGCTTGGCATGAACACATCTAAATAGCGTGCTAATACAGCTCTAATCAGCTCTTTCTTTGAACCAAAATGATAATTAACTGAAGCTAAATTAACTTCGGCTTTGCTAGTAATTAGACGTAAAGATGTTTCTGAAAAGCCCCTCTCAGCGAAAAGTTTTTCAGCAGCATCTAATATTCTTGTTTTTGTATCTGTTCTGCCTGCCATTCCATGACCCAAATCAATTAAAACACTCGTTTAAATTAAACATTGAGCGCACAGTTGTCAATCTAATTTCTTGTAGCTATTACATCTCAACACAGTAACAGCAACCCTTTGTGCGCCAAGTTGCAACTAAAATGCAATATTTAAGTTAATTATGTAAACTGTCGTCGAAAATAAAAATAAGGAAACCTGTAAGATGAAGTTAACTTTTAAACAACCGTCTACTATCGCTGTTGTTATTTCAATGGCGCTTGGCCTTTCAGCCTGCCAACAAATGGATGAAGAGATTAATTTAACCACCACAAATCCTCTACCACCAGCTAGCCAATCAACTGAAAAAACAACCAAAATTGATAGCGCTTCAGCAATCGCATTTATTAATGATGCTGAAGCACAGTTGGCCAAACTCTCTGTAGAAGGCGCACGCACCGAATGGGTTTATAGCAATTTTATCACTGAAGATACTGCTGCGCTTTCTGCTGCAATTAGTGAAAAAATGACTTCGATGTCAGTTGGCTTTGCCACCGAAGCGGCTAAATATGCCAAGGTCGAATTAGATCCTGTTAACGCCCGCAAGTTACATATTTTACGAAGTAGCTTGGTATTACCTGCGCCATTAGATCCTGCTAAAAACGCTGAGCTTGCACAAATTAGCTCAGAACTGAATGGCTTATACGGTAAAGGGAAATACTGTTTTGCCGATGGTCGCTGCTTAACCCAGCCAGAATTATCAAATTTGATGGCTGAATCTCAAGATCCTGCGGTGCTATTAGAAGCATGGCAAGGATGGCGTGAAATAGCCAAACCTATGCGTCCATTATTTAAACGTGAAGTTGAGCTGGCTAATGAAGGCGCGCAAGATTTAGGCTTTAGCGATTTATCAGAACTTTGGCGTAGTCAATATGATATGGAGCCTGAGGCGTTTTCAGCCGAATTAGACCGACTTTGGGGTGATATTAAACCTTTATATGATTCACTACATTGTTATGTCCGTGGCGAACTAAATCAGCAATATGGAGACGAGGTAGCACCAGATAATGGTCCTATTCCTGCGCATCTATTGGGTAATATGTGGGCTCAGCAATGGGGAACCATTTACAATACTGTCGCCCCTGATGATGCAGATCCTGGCTACAATGTTACCGAGCTTTTAGCGGCCAATAACTATGATGAAATTAAAATGGTTAAGCAAGCTGAAGGGTTTTTCTCATCATTAGGCTTTGAAGCGCTACCAGAAACATTTTGGACTCGCTCATTATTTGTGCAACCTAAAGATCGCGATGTCGTTTGTCATGCTTCAGCTTGGGATCTAGATAACGAAGACGATATTCGCATTAAAATGTGTATTCAAAAAACCGCCGAAGACTTTACCGTTATTCATCATGAATTAGGTCACAACTATTATCAGCGCGCTTATAAAAACCAACCTCACCTATTTAAAGGTTCTGCAAACGACGGTTTCCATGAAGCCATTGGTGACACGATTGCGCTATCAATTACGCCGAGTTACCTCAAACAAATCGGTCTATTAGATGAAGTGCCTGATGAATCAAAAGACATCGGACTGTTACTGCGTCAAGCCCTTGATAAAATTGCCTTCATGCCATTTGGTTTGATGATCGATCAATGGCGCTGGAAAGTATTTAATGGCGAAATTAGCCCAGCTCAATATAACCAAGCTTGGTGGGATTTACGTGAAAAATACCAAGGCGTTAAAGCGCCTATAGCACGTACTGAAGCAGACTTTGATCCGGGCGCTAAATATCACGTCCCTGGCAATGTTCCTTACACACGCTACTTTTTAGCCCACGTACTTCAATTCCAGTTCCATAAAGCATTATGTGAGATCGCCGGTAATGAAGGCCCAGTGCACCGTTGTAGTATTTATGGTAATAAAGACGCCGGAGATAAGCTTAATCAAATGCTTGAGTCAGGTTTAAGTCAGCCGTGGCCTGAAGCGTTAAATATCGTCACTGGCACTAAAAACATGGATGCTAAAGCGGTACTCGATTATTTTGCGCCATTACAAGTGTGGTTAGATAAGCAAAATAGCCAACAAAACCGTCAATGCGGTTGGTAACTCATCGTTAGCTGTTTTAAATGAACTGCCAATAACAAATAGGCCCACTGACTGTTTTAGTGAGTAGGCCTTGTTATAAGGGTAATAACGCTATGTGATGCCGATAATATAGACTACCTAAAACCGCTTCCTTTACGATTAGTTTCACTTGCCTCAATTCGTTGCTGAGCGGATTTAACCAGCATAACAAATACTGCACCGGTGCCACCCTGAGTACGAGTAGCAGAATGATAGGCTTGCACTTCGTCTAACTGCATCAACCATTGGCACACTGCTGATTTCATTAACCCTGGGTATGGCTTACTTTTAAAGCCTTTACCGTGAATAACCAAAATATTACGCTCACCACGATGATGTGCTTTGATAATCGCCTCGATAAGGTATTCCCGCGCTTGAGCTAAGCGATAAACATGTAAATCAACCACTGTTTGATATTTATATTTACCAAGCCGCAGATGACTAAACACTTCATCTTGAACCCCATCAAGCTTGTAACTCACCATGTCTTCCGGTTTTACCGCGCTAATCATCATCGGATCTACAGTAAGTTTACTAATGTACTCATTCTGCGCTGCAGCAGCTCGTCTGGCTAATTGCGCTTCTGTTGCGATGTCGGAATCGAAGCTAAAAATACTATCACTGGCCTTAATGGGTTTTACCCCTGCCATTTCTGCTAAAAACAGTGCGCTGTCATCGTTATTCATTATTGGTTCCTACACACTTTGTAAAGATTATCCACTTTAGTATCACTACCGAATAATTTATAGTGTTGCCATTGTCGTAATGACTATTGTTAGAATCACTAAGAGCAAAATAATTGCATGCCTCATTATAAAATATTTTTTATTGCCTGCTTCTCATTAATCAGTTTTTTCAATCAAGCTGTGACCTTGACAGATAACGAAATCATAAACCAAAACTATAAAACTTTTGCGTCAGGTTTTGAAAATTTAGATATCAGTATCATCGAGACCATGTATACCGATGATGCGGTGTACCTTTCTGAAACACCAAATCAAGGTATCATTACCGGTAAACCACAAATAGTTGAACTTTATCAGCATTTTTTTGAAAAAATTGCTAAAAGAGAAGCCCGTATTGAAGTCGATTTTCGAGTCATCAATAGAAAGCTAACTAACGATAGTGCTACTGACGTTGGCTTTTATTTGGTTCGATTCCACCCTAAAAAAGAAACAGGCGATCAAATTAGTGTATTTTCAGGTAAATTTGTTTTTGTGTCACAAAAAGACACTAACAATCAATGGCAGTTTATTGTTGATTCAAACACCAAAATGAACCCTGAGCTTTACTATTCGGCAAAACCTATTTCTAACTTATATTATGGTCGCCAATTCAATACTGAAGCTAAATCAATGTCAGTTGAAAATGAAGCTGAAGTGGGTTCTGTACCCGTTGAAGCAGAACATCGAATTCCATAGCAATTGTTAAAGCTACTAGTTTAAAACTCTTATTAACCAGTTTAATAATCAGTGCTTTAAGCCATTAAAGATAAGCCTTCAACACTTTATAACCCATTTTTACTCATTGCATTTAAAAGACAGCTACTATGACGACTAAAATACATTGTCCCTGCGGCAGTGATTCAACTTATGAAGATTGTTGTAAGCCATACCACAGTAATGTTCAAGTTGCAGCCACAGCTGAGATCCTGATGCGCTCGCGTTATTGCGCCTTTGTATTACAACACTATCCCTATTTAATCGAGACTCATCATGCTAACTATCGCGACGGCCTATCTATTAATGATTTGTCTCAAGGGGCTGAGCTTACTCGATGGCTTGGATTAGAGGTGATTAATTTTGAGCCACAAGATGAGCTCGCCACGGCAACGGTGACCTTTAAAGCTTGGTTTTATCATGACGGTGAAATCGATGCGATCTATGAAAAATCACAATTTGTTCGAGAAGACGCTAAGTGGTTTTACACCACTGGTGAGCAATTTAACGCGGATTTACCAAAGCGAAATGACCCATGTATCTGCCATAGTGGTAAAAAATTTAAAGCCTGCTGCATGAAGTTAACAGGCTAACACGCCATCAAATAACAACAAGTCGTGCTAATGCACGACTTCATTTTTTTCAAAAATAAACTGTGAAAATTCGTTTTCTCTTATGGCTGGGCTGTATAAATAACCCTGTGCGTGATGGCAACAGCTATCTTCAAGGAACAGCTCTTGCTCCTTGGTTTCAACCCCTTCTGCTGTTAGGGATATATTTAACGCCTTGGCCATAGCAATAATGGCGCTGACAATTTCACGGCTCTGATGACTGGTGGTTAAATCGGCAATAAATGAGCGATCGATTTTTAACTTAGTAATTGGAAACTGCTTTAAATAACGCATAGAGCTGTAACCTGTACCAAAATCATCGATGGCTAAGCCAACGCCTAAATCGGCTAATTCTTGGCAAAGTCGGGTTGCATGGCGAATATCTCCCATTAACTCAGTTTCAGTAATTTCTAAAATTAAGCTTTGTGGTTTAATCCGGTAGCGGGTAACTAAGCTCCAAACTTGCTCAAATAAATTGCCACTGAAAAATTGCCTTGCAGCAACATTAACATGCATGACGATATCAACATTCTTATGCTGCCATAAGTTAAGTTGCTTACAGGCCGCTTCCAATACCCATTCGCCAATGACAGTGATCATGCCGGTTTGTTCAGCGATATCAATAAATGCCCCCGGGTAAAGCACACCTTTTTTGGGGTGATGCCAGCGGATTAATGCTTCTGCGCCAATAAATTTATGATTTTTTAAATCCATCAGTGGCTGATAATACAGTTCAAATTGCCTGTTACGTACCGCGGTTTGTAAATCTCGCTCTATTTCGGCGTTATTTTTAAAGGTTGCTAATAAGTCATCATTAAAGACTTGGTAATTCAGTGATGGCTTCTTTTTCGCGTACTGCAGAGCAATATCAGCACAGGATAGTGGTGAAAACTGATCTGCAACCGCAGCTATATCAACAATGGCTAGCGCCGCTTTAGGGTCAACTTTTTCACGACCAATTACCGAGGTGACCAGTAATTGTTGATATAACTTATTAATATTGTTCTCGAGTAATTCAGCAGCATCAAATTGCGGTAAAATCATTGCAAATTCGTCACTGCCGACTCGCGCCACATCAATAGCATCATGGCTGTTAGCAAAATGCTTTAATCGTCGAGCGACTTCGGATAACAAGGCATCGCCTTGCTCATGACCATTGGTATCGTTAAACCGCTTAAAGCCCATTAAGTCGATAAGGATCAACGTGCCTTGTGAGAGCCTTTCTAATTGCTGAGTAAAATGAAGGCGATTACTCAGGCCGGTGAGGCTGCAATTCCAAGCAAGATGCTCAAGCTGCTCTTTGCTTTTACGCTGAGCAGTAACATCAAGGCATGACACTAAGGCGTAATTGTTTCCTTGCTCAGTGACAAAGCGGTTGGCTTGATACTGCACCCAGTAGTTCGAGCCATCAAGACGAGTTAGCTCACTTTCACCTTCTACCACATTGCCATTGATTAACGCTTGGGTCATTTCATCAGCAAGCTCTCGTTTGCCACGAAAAAAATCTAAGCTGACTAATTGATTATCTTGAACAATATCGCGACTTAGGCCAGTCATTTTTTCATGAGCTGGATTTATATATTCAATAATTTGGGTTTTAAGATTAATAAGCATCAATACATGCTTAGCTTGCTCTGTAGCACTATGAAATAGTGTTATTCGCTCATCTTTATCGTAGGCATAGCGGGTGGCAAGGGTTAAAGCCAATTGATCGGCAAATTGACAAGCAAATTGTATTTGATCGCTTGTTAGCTTTAGAGGATGTTCAAACTCAATGCACAATAGCCCTTCTATATGACCATTGATACGGATGGCAACATCTAAATTTGCGTGAACATTGGCTTGCTTATAATAAGCACTTAAGCCCTGCAGACGGGTGTCAGTTTGAGAACTGTCACTGACAATATGACGGTAACGGCGTATATCATCAAAGTAGGCATTTGCAACAAGATTATCGTTGCGGTGTTGGTAAATTAATTGTTTTAGGCTGTCATCAGCAGACAGACAAGCAATGATTTCTTGCTTTAGTGACTTGTTACGTAATGAAATAACTGAAACGCTACTAGCATTAAAAAACTTTAGTAGTAATTTACAGACTAACTCTGAGGTCTGTTTAAAGTCGCCTTGTTCTTTGGCGACAGAGTTTACAATTAACTCTAATAAATGTTGTTGCTCAGTTTGCTTCATTATTATTCCCAAAGGACAACTTAACAGTCGGGTAAACCTCTTTCTGTGGAGGTTTTTTCTACTTAAAATAACGGAACTTAGCCGTTAATAACACTCTAAAAATGTTAAGAAGTGTTGCTAAAAAGAGATATTTACAAAAATGTTATTATCAAAATCATGATGTTGAATTTTACTCAACTTCGGTAAATGAAGGTTACACTTCCTATTTTAAAACAGCAAGTTGTAACCTTCAACACCTCATAGAAACGACTAATTAAAGGCCGTTTTCTAATTGGAAAATCATTTTTTCTACCGTAACGTCAAACTCAAAAGTAACCACCGCATCTTGCTCGGTTACTTGCTGCTGTACTTTGACATTGCTAAAACGTTCTTTGGCTTTGCTAACTAAGTCATCTGCAATTTGCTGAAAGTTTTCACCATCAACTTGCAAGATAAGTTGTGTATCTTCTTCTTCGATAACAGCACCAATATCGACAAAGCTGCCACAATCATTACAGTTGTCACTGACTTGTACTTCTTGCTTAGTAATCGTTTTTATCACTTTTATCACCTATCAATACACATTAAAACGTCAGCATAGCCCAAAAACTGAAATAAAATTTTTATATGCCTCACAATATTACCAATCAGTAATACACCTAATTGGGGCTGTCTAACCAGCGGGCGCTTAACGCTTAGTAGCAACTAACTCAAGTAACGGCTTAATCATTGCCACGGCATTTACTAAGCACCTGCATTAACTAGGCAACGGCATAAAGTTGTGATGCTAGGGTTTCGCTCATCTTTCTTTGTATGGTTAATTGCTCAAGAAATTCATTTTGCGCTAGAGCTGATGTATCTGGGACTAATTGTTGGTGCTTAAGTTTAGTCAGTAGATCACAATTCGCTAAGGTGATTTGCAAATCTTCATCATATTTTCCCCGCGTCACTACAGCTTCAGGTTTTAACGCCTGCTGTAAATGAAATTGGCTTAAACCGCTTTCATAAAAATCACCGGCATGATTAATCGCCTGTTGCTGAGATATATCGCACACTAATGCTTGGGGTTTAGGAATATGTAACTGTTTATATAATTTTTCATCAATGGATAAATTTTTATCGACTTGAAATTGCGCCATGTCGCAAGCGTCATTAGACAACATAGAAAGTAGTAGCGCGAACTCGCCCCTTCTATGGTGTTCAACTGCATCATTAAGGCGATTGCCTAATTGCAGTTCGTTGACTAATGGCGACTCAATTTGCATATATTTACATCAAATTTATCAAGGTTGATATTTTATCGACCACTTAAACAAATACTTGAGCATTATTTTCGATTTTTCCTTTACTTATATTTAATTCGTGACTACTATTGCCGCCGCAATTGAGGAGGGGTTCCCGAGTGGCCAAAGGGATCAGACTGTAAATCTGACGGCTCAGCCTTCGAAGGTTCGAATCCTTCTCC
>NZ_JAUOQU010000050.1:0-14714 GCF_030547195.1 Shewanella sp. 6_MG-2023
GCCAACATTACGATAAGCCCTGCTAGCAATAGCAGGGCTTTTTCGTATCTGTTATTTAAAGAATGAATAATAGTGACCTGCTAAAGTAGTTTGCTAAAGCAGCGGTAATTCAGTTGCTTAGACGCTTGATTAGAGATCAACGGCCTGTCACGCCGTGGGCGAGGGTTCGTCTCTTGATAAGAGTAAGTCCGCTCCGCCAACGTAAAGGCGAAAGCCTATACAGCAATGTAGAGGCTTATTTCGTTTTAGAAATGAATGAATTGTCAGCGAGAAAGCGAAAGTTCAGCTGTGTGAATCTGATAATGTGATTGTTATTAGAGACTGTCGACTCGTCACACGCTAAGACGCACTGGTATAACTCTTGATAAGAGTAAGTTAGCTGCGGCAACATAAAGAATAAAGATCAAAGCCTCTACCGTAGTGATTTAGTGCAAGGTAGAGGCTTTTTTAGTTCTGGAATTTAGTTTTTATTTACTCAATATTAATGCAGAAGTAGAATATTCGGTTGGTCAGGATGTTTTTAGAAACTGCCGACCTATGAGACGTTCGAATTTCAAGATCCAAGAATTAAGGTTCTATTGCAACATGCAGACTTTTTGTTTTTAGCAAATTAAGAAAGTTTTTGGCTTATTGCATCAATCTTGTCTAAATGAAAGTAAAGGCTTTTTGTCATTATGGGTAAAGGCTTTGACTCGTTAACTCTAGTCAATACAGATACAAGTAGTTTCGATTGTACCCAAAACTCACATTTTTAAACAAAAGATGCATTTAATGTACTTTTTTTGATTTAGATGTTTTTATATTAGTGATGAGTAAGATATATTGCTCTTTTAAGCAGGTAGGTGGAAGTATGGATTGTCGTTTAGGTTGTGGTGCATGTTGTATTGCTCCGTCAATTACCAGTCCAATACCCGGCATGCCTAACGGTAAACCTGCAGGGGTTCGCTGTATTCAGTTAAATGACGATAATTTGTGTAAGATTTTCGGCGATCCATCAAGACCTGCTGTTTGCGCAGAATTTACCGCGACAATGGATGTTTGCAGTACATCAAATGAGCAAGCATTGATTTTGATCACTGAGCTAGAAGCTTCAACGTCTTAGTATGTACCTTTAATTAGTTTGGATATGACTTTATGCAACTGACCCGTTATACCGATTATGGCATCCGTATTTTAATGTACCTTGCTGCACAGCCAAAAAGAGAGACTTTATTTCGTATTGCTGAAGTCACGGAAGTCTTTGAGCTGTCTTCTAATCATGTTGCAAAGATTATTCATCATCTGGGTAAGCTAGGTTATATACAAACTTTACGTGGTAAAAGTGGTGGGTTTAAATTAGCAGTGAAGCCTAGTGACATTAATCTTGGTCAGCTTGTTGGTGAATTAGAGCCTTCACTGGCCCCTGTTAATTGCAGTGAACCCTATTGCCGCTTTACGCCAGCATGTAGTTTAAAAGGTATTCTTGCGAACGCAGTTGCTGCATATATGAACGTGCTGAATGACTGCACTTTGGCTGATATCGTTAAGAATGCAGATGAGTTAATGGATACCTTACCTGATTTATCTATCTCAATACTTGAACTGAACTAGTGGCTTTATTACTGATCATTGTTACGGGCAACAGCTTTGAAGTATGGACTAGGCTAATTCCTTCGGCTTCTAAGCGATGTAAATTTTGATTCAAAAAGTGCACTGTTTCAGGATATGGGTGTGCTATTACAACAATATTTTCATCGTTTTTTGCTTTTAGCATGATCAGCTTAAATTGTTTCTCTAGTGCCTGCTCACTGACATCGTTATCTAAAAAAATTTGTCTGCGTAACAATGGCACCTCATGTTGCTGCGCCTGCTCACTGGCAACACTAAAGCGGGTTGTCCTGCTATCGACAAAATACAAGTCCTGCTCTTTTAAGCTTTGCATCAGCCAAGTCATTGGGCTTTCAAGTTGTGTGAGCAAACTGCCCATATGGTTATTTGCCCCTTTAGCATAAGGGATACTGGCAATAGAATCTTTTAGCTGGTGTTTTAACTCTTGCTCATCCATTTCATTCGTTAAACCACCTTGGCCTAGGTTTTTACCATTGAGTGCCTGCATGGGAATATGCAGCATAATTTCATGGCCACGCTGATGGCCTTGCTTTGCAAGTTGTTGACCTAATGGAGTATGAGGTATTACCGAAAGGGTAATGCCGTTTGGTAAAGACAAAACCGCCTCATCGGTTTGACGATAACCAATATCGTCAATGATGATAGCGATTTGGGTTGCTTGAACTGGAGCCGTTAACAGTAAAGCTAAAAGTATCAATATATAGCGCACAAAGTCTGCTTTAATTATGAGTTGTTATCCATGCAATAGCGGAAGAAATTTGACCATCCTGTGGTTCATCATATTGCGCTGTAGTTTGTTCAATTATATCCAGATAATCTGTTTTTAGGATAGCATCATTTGATATTTTAATGTCCGGTTCAATGCCTTTAGTGTGAATGTCGTTACCATCTGGCGTGCTATATTTTGCAATCGTGAGCTTTATAGCGTTGCCCATATCCAGCATGGGGATCAAACTTTGCACCGTACCTTTTCCAAAGCTGGTTTCTCCCACTAGCGTGGCGCGGTTATTTTCTTGTAATGCTGCAGCCAGTACTTCTGATGCCGATGCTGAGCCCTTATTAATAAGTACTACCATAGGCACGCCTTTAAATATGGTAGGTTGCGATGCATAGTAGTTTTCATTTGCATCGAAAAAACGCCCTTCAGTTGAAACAATTAAACCTTTTTGCAAAAACAAATCAGCAATACTGATGGCTTGACTGAGTAGCCCGCCGGGATTGTTTCTAACATCAATAATAAGACCTTTTAATTGCTGTTGTTGCCATAGTTTAGCTTGGTTAATAATGGCATTGGTAGCGTCTTCCTGAAACGAGTTAAGTTGTATATAACCGATATTATTATCAATAATTTTCGCATTAATTGATTTAATATGAATTAGCTCAGGGGCGAGATTAAATAGAAGTGTTTCGTTAGCTTGGCGCTCAATGGTGAGTGTTATTGGTCGCTTGTTGATACTGTGCTGCTTAATCTCGGTAAGTACATCGGTTAAATTGGTTTGATCAATCAGGGTGTCGTTAAGTTGCAGGACCTTATCGCCAGGTTGAATATTAGCGCGGGCCGCAGGTGAGTTGGCATAAGGAGTAATGATAGTGATTTGGTTGTCATCAGTTGCCACTTCAAAGCCGAAACCAAAGTACTGGCCATTATTACTGTCATTAATGCTTTGATAATCGCCAGTATCTAAAAAGCCTGAATAGGGGTCTAGTTTATTGAATATTCCTTCGATGGCGTATTCAATTAAGTCTTCGCGGTCTACTTCATTAAAGTAATAGGTATGAACCGTATCGATGACATCAAGTAAGAGTGAGTAACTGTATTCAGATTGGGTTTTATAGTGTTGCTCTGAACTGGATAAGTTCAATGAAAATGCAACGCTTACGCCTAATATGAAGCACAAAATATAACGTGTAATTTGCATCATAACTGCCCCTTAGATACCTTGCGGTATTATTAGGGCGTCGATTGATCAACGATTAAACCTACGGAAGGTTTGATAACCGCCAAAGATTAAATTACTTTATTATTAGCGTGTTATCGACAATATCTCGCTGGGTTAATGGCTTGCCCTTTGTGTCTTATTTCAAAGTATAGGCCAGATTCTGTTTGTCCGCCTGAACTCCCAACAAGTGCAATGGATTCTCCTTTTTTAACGGTTTCGCCAGGTGGAATAAGTAATGACTGCGCGTGACCATATAAACTCATATAGCCTTCGCCGTGATCGATTACCATAACCATACCAAAGCCTCGTAACCAGTCTGAATAAATAACGGTGCCGTGAGCAATAGCGGTGATGGTTTGTCCTTCAGGAGCGGCAATTACCGCACCTTTCCAGCTGATTTGTCCTGAGCGGCTACTGCCAAATTTAGACGAAACTCGTCCTTTAGTTGGCCATTTTAATTTACCGCGCAGCTTGGCTAAGCCATCCATTGAGGGGCTATTTTTGGCCGCCAGCACCGCTTGTTCAATAAGGTGTTTTAAGCTGGCTTCTTCAATTTGTAGTTGTTCAAGCTCTGCGCCTTTGCTGGTCAAGGTGCGTTGAATTTGTGCTAAGGTTTGTTGACGTTGTGATTGTTCTTTAGCGAGTTGTTTAGCCTGCTTTTGTTGCTCAAGAATTAAGGAATTAAGTTTTTGCTGTTCATTAACTTGCTCAACTTTAACTAGCTCTAATTGCTCAATAGTTGTTTTTAAACTGGTAATGGCTTTAATACGGGCATTATTAAGGTATTGATAATACGCTAACATCCGCTCAACTGTGGCAGGGTTTTGCTGGTTAAGCATCATCTTTGAATAGTCATGGTTACCGGCAAGGTAAGCGCTAGATAATTGTTTAGATAAGGTCTTTTGCTGCGTAACTCGCAGTGTATCTAAGTTGACTTTTTCAGCATCAAGTTCGCGAAGTTTAGTATTTACCGCAGACAGTGAGTTTTGGGTTTGATTAACTTTTTGAGCAGCATTAGAGATAGCTTGCTCATCTCGCTTTAACAACGAAATGAGCTTTTCTCGTTGACGACTGGTGTCCTTCAAAGAGCTTTGTTGTTGGTTAATCTGAGCCTGAATAGATTTCAGCTCTGATTGACGCTTACCAAGATCGGCACTTTGAACTGATGATGTCAGTATCACCAAGCCAGCAAACATGCTGGCTTTAAACAAAAGTCGTTTTTTCACGAGTGGCTAGTTACTCTTTGAGTTTAATGATTGAACGGCCGGTCATTTCCTGCGGCACTTCTTGTTCCATCAAGGTTAACATAGTCGGCGCAATATCGCTCAATCGTCCACCTGCATCAATGGTGGCTTCACGGCCTACATAAATGAAAGGTACCAACTCACTGGTATGGGCAGTATGAGCTTGACCCGTTTGTTCATTGGTCATTTGCTCAGCATTACCATGATCGGCAGTAATAATGCATTCGCCGCCGACTTTCGCTAGCGCCTCTACTACACGACCAATACAAGCATCGACTGCTTCACAGGCTTTAACCGCAGCATCAAATTTACCGGTATGACCGACCATGTCACCATTTGGATAATTACAAATAATCACGTCATAGTCAGTAGACTCAATGGCAGCAACTAATTTATCTGTGAGCTCGGTTGAGTTCATTTCAGGCTGCAAATCATAAGTTGCCACATCTGGCGACTTAATCAAGGTGCGATCTTCGCCTTCAAATGGCTCTTCTTTGCCGCCATTAAAAAAGAAGGTCACATGGGCATATTTTTCTGTTTCAGAAATACGCAGCTGTTTTTTACCCTGTTTTTGTAAGGTTTCACCTAAGGTATTGACCAGATCTGTTGATGGAAATGCCACCACAGCGTCAATGTCATTAGCATAGTTGGTTAGCATCACGAAGTTGATTGCAGGGGTAACTTCACGTGTAAAGCCAGCAAAATCGGTTTCGACAAAACAACGAGTGATTTCTCGGGCGCGGTCAGCGCGAAAGTTCATGAAGATTAACGCATCGCCATCAGCTAAGCTTGCGGCCTCACCTATGGTCGATGCAGCGACAAACTCATCGTTTTCATCACGTTCGTAAGCGGCGTCTAATGCCGCAACTGCGCTTGGGTAATTAAAGTCACCTTTACCTTGAGCAATTAAGTTGAACGCTTTTTCAACTCGATCCCAGCGGTTGTCGCGATCCATGGCGAAGTAACGACCAATCAATGAGGCTACCTTACCGTGACCCAAGCTTGCAAATAACTCATCAAAATGGATCAAAGAGTTTTTTGCGCTACGAGGTGGGGTATCACGACCATCTAAAAAGGCATGTAAATACACCTTAGTGGCACCGCGCTCAACCGCCATGCGGCACATGGCTTCAATGTGCTCTTCATGGCTGTGAACACCACCTGGCGACATTAAACCCATAATATGCACAGCGCCATTATTGGCGATAGCTTTATCGATTGAAGCGCACAGTGCCTCATTTTGATTAAACTCATTGTCAGCAATGGCTTTGCTAATGCGGGTAAGCTCTTGGTAAACAATACGGCCAGAACCAATATTGATATGACCCACTTCTGAGTTGCCCATTTGACCGTCAGGTAGGCCAACATCCATACCTGATCCGGAAATTAAACTGCTTGCATATTGGGCGGTTAACTTATCTAAAACTGGAGTTTTCGCATGAAAAACCGCATTTTTATGCGTATTTTCACGATGACCCCAGCCATCTAAGATAAGTAATGCCAGTGGACGTTTTGGTGTCGTCATGGGAGTACCTTTAAGTTTTAAAAGAAAAAGTTTTAAGAGAAAGCTAAAATTTTAATGGTATGGATATTACTTCTTTTTCAGCTCCTGAAAAAGAAATTTACCTTTGAAGAGCGGCTCAGTAGAGGCAATTTACGATGAATAGCTTGCCCAGTCACAATCCCGTGCAAGATGAATAAGGCTCAATAACAACACATTTAGTCAAAAACCTGTGAGCTATTGCCCTTAGGATAGTAAGCAAATGCAATGTTTCGTCGTTAAAGTGCTGCCCATGGCACAGTAGAGAAGATGATTAGGCTTGAATTTGCTGCATTATAAAGATGCAATCGGTATACTCTGTGGCTTATTAATTTTAGCCATTTTTAAAGTAGGCAGAGAAGATGCAAGAATATATCGAATTTTTTCAAGCTAACCCTGTATTAAGTATCGCATGGGTTGGTTTATTTGCTGCAGTTGTGGTGATGACCATTAAATCAGCAACCTCAAAAGTGAGCAACGTCAATACTCAAGAACTGACCATGCTAATGAACAAGCAAGGCGCTAAAGTTGTTGATGTGCGCTCTCAAGACGATTACCGCAAAGGTCACATCGTTGACGCTATTCATGTGCCATTAGCAGAAATCAAAAATAATAAAGCGACTGCCCTTGAAAAGTTTAAAACCAGTCCCATTATTACTGTATGTGCTGCTGGAATGACATCTTCGCAAGCTGCTCAACTTCTTGTCGCTCAAGGGTTTGAGAATGTTCATAACCTAAAAGGCGGTATGGGTGATTGGCAAGCGGCAAACTTACCTGTTGTTAAAGGTAAGAAGTAAGATAACAAACTGGTGAGACCCAATTTACCGGGATGGTCTAAAATGTTGTCTAACGGCCACATTTTAGCGACAAGCCCAAATTTACGATTAGCTTCGCAGAAGAGCTAAAAAACATTTGAAGGTAGGAAATCATGGCTGAAGTAGCAAACAACGAAGAGCAAGCACCACAATTCAACATCCAACGCGTTTACACAAAAGATGTGTCTTTTGAAACGCCAAACAGCCCAGAAGTTTTCCAAAAAGAATGGAATCCAGAAGTTAAGCTGGATCTTGATACTCGTAGCAACAAGCTATCTGATGATGTTTATGAAGTGATCCTTTCTCTAACTGTTACTGCACAAAATGGCGAGCAAACTGCTTTCTTATGTGAAGTTCAACAAGCGGGTATCTTCTCTATCACTGGCTTAACTGAGCAACAACTTGCTCACTCTTTAGGTGCTTACTGCCCTAACGTACTATTCCCATACGCACGTGAAACAGTAGGTAACTTAGTTTCTCGTGGTACTTTCCCACAGCTTAACCTTGCTCCAGTGAACTTTGATGCACTATTTGCACAATATGTTCAACAGCGTCAGCAAGAAGCTGCTGCAGCACCAGCTGCTGAAGAAGCAAACGCATAATATATGAATAACACTGCTGAAATTGCGGTTTTAGGGGCGGGGTCTTACGGCACCGCCCTTGCCATTTCTCTTGCAAGAAGTGGCCACAAGACCTTACTTTGGGGTCATGAGCCTGAGCACATGACCGCGTTAACTAACGATCGCGCCAATAATGCCTTTCTACCAGGGATTACCTTTCCTGATAGTCTTGAAATTGAAGCCGACTTAGCCACCGCACTTGCTGCCACTAAAAATGTATTGGTTGTGGTGCCAAGCCATGTGTTTGGTTTAGTACTGCAACAGGCCAAGCCTTTGCTACGAGATGATGCACGCATTGTCTGGGCGACAAAAGGTTTAGAGCCTGAAACAGGTCGATTACTGCAAGATGTTGCTCTTGAGCATCTTGGGGATAAATTTCCATTAGCAGTATTATCAGGCCCAACCTTTGCAAAAGAACTGGCTGCAGGTATGCCAACAGCAATTTCGGTAGCGGGCACCTGCCCAAGCTTCACTAATGATTTAGTGGAACTACTGCATAGCCCGAAACGTTTACGTGTTTACGCTAATGATGATTTTACCGGCTTACAATTAGGTGGCGCAGTTAAAAACGTTATCGCAATTGGCGCTGGCATGTCTGATGGCATTGGCTTTGGTGCCAATGCACGCACCGCATTAATCACTCGTGGTTTGGTTGAGCTAACCCGTTTAGGCGTTGCTTTAGGTGCTGATGCTAATACCTTTATGGGTATGGCAGGCCTTGGTGACTTAGTACTAACTTGTACCGATAACCAATCACGTAATCGTCGTTTTGGCTTGGCATTAGGTAAAGGCTGCGATGTCGATACTGCTCAAGACGAAATCGGTCAAGTGGTTGAAGGCTATCGCAACACCAAAGAAGTTTACACTTTAGCTAAACGTCTTAATGTTGAAATGCCTATCACTGAGCAAATTTACCAAGTGTTATATCAAGGTAAAAGCCCAACAGATGCCGCTAAAGAGCTACTGGGTCGAGACCAAAAGTCTGAAACCATTAGTGAATAGCTAAAGGCATTGTGTAAGTGTGAATGCGACTAAAAGGGTGCTAATATAGCGCCCTTTTTTGTGGCTTAAATATACCGCTTGCTAGCTGATTAACGCTGTCGAGTAGGCAGCGTAAACTGTCACAATAATCGCCCCCAATCATTTTAAAGAGAGTAAGCTTGTGAAACATCATGACGTGATCATTATTGGCGCTGGCGCAGCAGGACTCATGTGCGCCTCTACTGCTGGCTATCGAGGTCGTGATGTTCTAGTGCTAGATAATGCTAAGCAAG
This sequence comes from Shewanella sp. 6_MG-2023, assembly GCF_030547195.1. Lineage (NCBI taxonomy): Bacteria > Pseudomonadati > Pseudomonadota > Gammaproteobacteria > Alteromonadales > Shewanellaceae > Shewanella > Shewanella sp. 6_MG-2023. Next base: position 9,042 of record NZ_JAUOQU010000050.1, read on the forward strand.
CAGGCCGTAAAATTCTCATCAGTGGCGGCGGTCGTTGTAACTTCACTAATCAAAAAGTGGAACCTCACAACTTCTTGTGTGGTAACAGCCACTTTGTAAAATCTGCCTTAGCACGTTACCGTTCAAGTGACTTTATCGAGTTAGTTGAGCGTCATGGCATTGAATATCACGAGCGTGATCATGGGCAGTTATTTTGTAATGACTCAGCTAAAGACATTGTCAGCATGTTAATGACAGAGTGTGAATGGGCTGGCGCGCAAATACAGCTACGCACTGAGATTGTGTCGGTCACCAAAAATGATGCTGGGCAGTTTGCAGTCGTGACCTCAAACGGTGAGTTTAGTTGTGAGTCACTGGTGATTGCCACGGGCGGCTTATCAATGCCCAAACTTGGCGCATCACCTTACGGTTACAAGCTTGCAGAACAATTTGGACTAAAGGTGTTACCGACCACAGCAGGCTTAGTGCCGTTTACATGGCATACGGAGCAAAAAGCGCGTTTTGAGCCTCTGTCGGGCATTGCGGTGCCAACAACAATCACCGCGCAAGATGGCACTCAGTTTAGCGAAGCATTGTTATTTACCCATCGCGGCTTATCAGGCCCGGCAATTTTACAAATTTCAAATTACTGGCAAGCAGGCCAAAGTATTAGCATTAACCTGTTACCCAATGAGTCAGCGAAAGATAAAATCGAGCTAGCGCTTGCAAATCACCCTAAGCAAAGCCTACGTAACACCATCAGCCAATGGCTACCAAAGCGCTTGGTTGAAGCGTTATTTGAAGCAGCACTGCTTGATAAAGCCTTAAACCAGTTAGGCCACGGTGAGCGTGAGCAAATAGCACAAGACCTTAATGAATGGTCAATCGTGATGAACGGTACCGAAGGCTATCGCACTGCTGAAGTCACCTTGGGTGGCGTTGATACTAATGAGTTATCATCTAAAACCATGCAGTCTAGCAAGGTTACTGGATTGTACTTTATTGGTGAAGTGATGGACGTCAGTGGTTGGCTCGGAGGGTTCAACTTTCAATGGGCCTGGTCGTCTGGTGTGGCGGCCGGGATGGCGGTTTAGCTATCTTGGAACAATATAGTTTGTACAGAGGCCAGAAAGTTTGTACACAAAAGCCAAGATTGGAATATTAAAGTTTGTACACTAGTTTTGAACGTCAACTAAAACAAGGTGTTGGAGGCATAAACTGCCGCAAGGTGAAGGAAGAACCCAAAGGTACAGCCAACACACTACGCCTATTAGTGTACAAACTTTATAAATACCAACTGCCGTAACTAACTGATTTACTGTCCCGTTATGAACAAACTTTATTGTGCGAAAACATTAGCTTTGTGCAGAGACAATAAAGTTTGCCCGTAGTGGCTCTGCTTACTATGATTACTGTAGGCTAAACTTATTGGATTGAACATGGGGGCGCGGGCGTAAACTAGAATCGTTTAAAGATTTTGAACGAGCATTAAAAAATAAATATGGGATCGGTCAAGGCTCAGATTATAAGCCTTGGCTTAGGACTGTTGATGTAAACTCCAAAGGTACACGCTCACTAATCTATGGTAGGAAGTCTCAAAGAGAGCACCATATGATGTCTTCAATCGAAAGTGAGCATTTCTACCTCGCTGAGTCTTTAAACTGTGTGGTTGATATTATAGAGCAATTCCCTCTTCTTCCCCTTAATTACACCCAAAAAGTCGCGAAAATACTTGGTGTTGAACATCCAAAACATCCAATCACCAAAGAACCTATTATCATGACAACTGATCAGTTGCTCACGATAGACTCTCCTCAAGGCACTATATACCATGCAATCTCTGTAAAACCTGAAGATGATTCGGGTGACTTTGTAGTGCCTGTGAATCCACTGACTCAACTTTTAGTTGCTTATTTTATTTCCAATAAAGGATAAGGCGGGATGAGATTAAAGAAAGTTCTTTGTAAAAAAATGTATTCGAATGGGTATAAATACCATCGAGCACTATAGGTAGCCAAGGGAATAAATGTTCATTAATAATAATGCTAACTAGTTCTATACGTATTGACTCACTTTTTTTGCTGGTCATGATTGCAGCTATGGAAGCAAAGATTAAGGCAAAATGATCGCTAGGTTCATTTCCGTTAAGCTCAATTTTTATTTGATTTTTTTCTGTAAACTTTTTCCAGTCTCTTGTTGATTCACCAAATAGTAATCTGTCTTTATCTGTATAAAAAGAACCCCAAGGATATACAGTTTTATGTGGCCCCCCAATGAACATGTTATTAAAGTCACTTTTGATTTCATGCAAACTTTCATTGGTGAAATCATTAATTATCGCGTCTATACTTAATTTTGATTTCTCATCTAATAATGGGAAGTTGTGAAAGCATTCTGTAAATACTTTAAGTTTTTCGTCAGTGATAGCTTCATAAAATGCGGTTGATAAAAGATTAAATATAGAAGCAGAAACTTCTAGTTGGTCATTAAGTGTTAAGTTGTTCATGACTTCTTCCAAATGATAATGGGGGGGATTCTCCCCCCCCTACAGAAACTTAAACTTCGTTAGGATTCTCTATTTTTCCAGCGGTTGAACCTGATGGCTTAGTTAATAATGTACTTTTAATTATCAAGTTTGGGTTCGTAATACCAGCATCTGGTAATGGCGCTATACTCGCATTGTTGCCATATTTTGATCTAAGTATATCAATATCATCAAACTGTAAGGCTTTTTGAGTGCAACCAGCAACGCATAAAGGCTTTTTCCCTTCACTTACTCGTTTGAAGCAACCGTCACACTTGACCATAATTTTTCTAACATTATCTAATTGTGGAGCATCGTAAGGGCAAGCTCTTGAGCAACTACCACAACCAATACATAAATCTTCGGCTACGTGTACAAAACCATCTTCGCGTCGCTTATGCATTGCACCTGTTGGGCAAGCTTTTACACATACTGGTCTATCGCAATGATTGCAACTTATGGATGTGTAATAACCGAAGGTACTGCAAGTAACGGTGTTATTTTCACCTTCTTGAAATCCACCACCAATGTACTCATAAACTCGCCTAGAGATGACACCTGGGGCTGCATCAAATTTATCTTTACAGGCAATATGACAAGCTTTACATCCATTACATTTTCCTGGATCAAAATAAAAGCCATATTGAATTTTAGTTTCGATTCTATTAGTCATGATTTATCCCTTATGCTTTATATACTTTTGCACGAACTGTGTGCTGTGGATTGCCATTAGAAATAGAACAAGGTCTTTGACTTGTTAGGGTGTTTATACATCCCCCGATATCGATTCCATTTTGTGGGTTATACCATTGCCCTTGAGGAAGTGATGCAACTCCAGGCATTACTCTGTTAGTAATTCTAGCTTTAACCAGAACCTTTCCTCTCAAAGACTCTACGATAACGTCATCACCGTCTGAGTAGCCCAAAGCATCCTTAGGGTTAACCCAAACGGCATCAAATACAGCTTCGTTAAGCCAAGGGTTAGATGCGTGGCTTGAGTGTACTCGGCCTTTGGTGTGATGACCGATTAATTGCAAAGGATAGTCTTTTACAGCTTCAGAGTTGTCTTCATAACCTTCCCATGTTTTCACATAAGCAGGTATAGGAACAATGAAGTGATCAGGTATGTAGCTGGGGGCAACTCTATTTTTCCCAATACGATCAACTGCATGAGAGAATAATTCAATTTTTCCTGATACTGTGCCTATAGTTGCACCGTTGTTAACATAATCATATAAAGCACACTGCCTCTCATCATTTTCAGTGTACTTTTTAACTAATCCTTTTTCTTGAAATTCCTCTAATGTTGCAGGTAGATCTTCAGGATAATTGGGTTGAATTTGAGAAGTGTACATATATTCAAGCCACTCACCTTCAGTTCTACCTTCAGTAAATTGGGCGCTTGTACCTAAAACTTCAGATAACATAGAGCACATCTCATAGCTTGATTTGCATTCACCAAGAGGTTTAACATTAGTCGTTAGTGCCGTTAGATATGACATCCCACCAGCAGAATAACTTTGGTCAGCAATATCAGTGCTTTCAAGCCAAGATTTATCAGGTAAAACATAATCAGCATACTTCGCTGATGCAGTCATGTGATTATCAATTACTACAATAGTTTCACAAAGATCTTCTTGTTCTAAAATCTTAGCTGTTCCATTACAATCGCCGTGCTGGTTTATTAATGTATTTCCTGCATATAACAACGCAAATTTGATGTTTGCTCCCAATTTACCATTGCCATCTTCGCCTAATTCATCTGCTGGCAGAACAACACCATTCTGATGGACATCTAGATTTTCTCCATCCTCAACAGCTAGAGGCCATAGCCAATTAGGAATCACTGCTTTTTGGGTACCTGTATCTACACCAGGCATGCCTGATACATTAAAGCCCCAAAATGAAAATGGTAACATTCCATTGCTTGTACCACGTTTACCTATAGCTCCCACCAATGCAGCTAAAGCAGCCATTGACCAAACATTATATTCACCGTTTGCATGGCGCTGAATACTATGACCAGAAGCAACAAATGGAGCCTTTGCTGCCGCTAACTGTTCAGCAATACTTTTGATTGTTACTGCCGGAACACCACAAATTCTTTCGGCCCATTCAGGTGTTTTTGGTTGAGAATCTAATTCACCAGCACCTAAAATATAGGCTTCATAGCTACGTTCATAAGGGAGTGCATCAAGACCTTTTTCAGGTAAGGCAGCTTCGTTACGAAATCCGTAACAAAATTTATTTAAATACTCTTCATCAATAAGATTGTTCACTATTAGATGATATGCAATACCTGAAACTAATGCTGCATCGGTGCCTGGACGGCAAGGGTGAAACTCATCACCTTTACCAAGGACTGTGTCATTATATCGACAATCGATATGAATCGCTTTAGCACCATTTTTTTCTTTAAACAATTGATATTCATAGGCCTCTCCTGAACCACTTTGTCGAATTTCAGCAAGGTTATATCCAAAGAACAAATGAAAGTCACTATGTTGCATTTCAAGGACTTTCGAACCGCCATAGCCATCAACTACGAGAGGGAATATAGTTTCTGCTTGGGCACTACTGTAAGACCCATAGCCCGCTAAAAAACCACCTTTTGTATTAAGTAAACGTTGCCAACAATCTACCCCATTTAATGAATAATCGGCTCCAGAACCATCAACCCAAAATACTGATCTTGGACCATAATTATCATAGATACTATTAAGGCTTGTACCAATTTCATTAATTGCTTGCTCCCAGCTAATGCGTTCGAATTTACCTTCACCACGCTTACCTGTTCGTTTTAATGGGTACTGTAATCGGTCAGCATTATAAATACGTTTTCTATTACCTCTACCGCGAGCACATGGAATAACATGATGATCCCGATATTCCCCGCTTCCCTCTTCATCGGTCTCAATACGTGTAATTACTCCATCACGGCTATATATTTTCAATGGACAGTTTGAGCCGCAATTACCAAGACAGGCGGACCAAGACTGTACTTCACTTGTAGGCTCTGGCGGCTTAACATTGGCATCATCAGAGCTGGTTTTACAACCTGTTACCGTTGCAGCGCAGCCCAATGCGGCGCTTGCTTTTAAAAAACTTCTACGTTCCATTGATATATCCTCTCGTAGCATTAACGATGCGTCTTAGCGCAATTGGTAGGT
>NZ_JAUOQU010000051.1:0-14318 GCF_030547195.1 Shewanella sp. 6_MG-2023
CCCCCCCCCCCCCCCCCCCCCCCCCAAGCCCTGTAACCACCGTAAGCCGGGTAAGCACCTTAAGACCGGTAAGCCAGGTAAGCCAGGTAAGCCAGGTAAGCCAGGTAAGCCAGGTAAGCCAGGTAAGCCAGGTAAGCCAGAGTAAAATACTAAGAGAAATTAATTAGTAAAGATGATTTAAGTTAAAATTTCACGAAAAATAGACATAAAAAAACCGAGCTAGGCTCGGTTTTTTTAAATGAGTAATAAATTACTCTGCAGCTTCTACTTCAACAGCTTCAGCAGCTTCAGGGCGACCTACTAACTCGATGTAAGCCATTGGGGCTTTATCACCGGTACGTAGACCACACTTAAGAATACGAGTGTAACCACCAGGACGTTCCTGGAAGCGTGGACCCAATTCAGTAAATAACTTACCTACAACTTCAGCGTCGCGGGTACGAGCAAAAGCTAAACGGCGATTTGCAACGCTGTCAACTTTAGCAAGTGTTATTAGAGGCTCAACTACGCGGCGCAGTTCTTTCGCTTTAGCTACTGTAGTCTTGATTAACTCATGACTAACTAGTGAGCATGCCATGTTACGGAACATAGCTTGACGATGACTGCTGTTGCGGTTTAGTTGACGACCACTCTTACGATGGCGCATGACCTAATCCTTATAATCTTTAATCTGTACTAACTAAACTGGGACTTATAGGTCGTCTGCTAAACTAGCTGGAGGCCAGTTTTCTAGACGCATACCTAAAGACAATCCGCGAGACGCTAATACATCCTTAATTTCAGTAAGAGACTTCTTACCTAAATTAGGAGTCTTGAGCAACTCAACTTCAGTGCGTTGTACTAGATCTCCGATGTAATGAATCGCTTCAGCCTTCAAACAGTTGGCTGAACGTACAGTTAGCTCTAAATCGTCGACAGGACGCAACAGAATCGGATCAAACTCCGGTTTCTCTTCTACAACAGTCTGTTCAGTCACATCACGAAGGTCTACGAACGCATCTAGCTGTTCAGCTAAAATTGTTGCAGAACGACGAATTGCTTCCTCAGGATCAATAGTACCATTAGTGGTCATATCGATAACGAGTTTATCTAAATCAGTACGTTGCTCTACACGTGCTGCTTCAACATTATATGCAATGCGAGCAACAGGTGAGAATGAAGCATCAACCAACAAGCGACCAATTGGGCGATCATCGTCTTCGGTTTGTGCACGAGCCGAAGCTGGAACATAACCACGACCACGCTCAACACGGATACGCATGCTGATATCATTGTTACCAGTCAAATGACAGATAACATGATCAGGATTCATAATGGTAACATCACCATCATGTGTGATATCTGCTGCTGTAACAGGGCCTGTGCCTGACTTACTTAAAGTAAGTAAAGCTTCATCCTTACCCTCAATGTTTACCGCTAAACCTTTAAGGTTAAGCAATATCTCAAGGATATCTTCTTGTACGCCTTCTTTGCTACTGTACTCATGTAACACGCCGTCGATTTCGACTTCAGTTACGGCACAGCCAGGCATAGACGACAATAAGATACGACGCAAAGCGTTGCCTAATGTGTGACCAAAACCACGTTCTAGTGGTTCTAGCGTAACCTTGGCACGAGTTGGGTTAACCTGCTCTATGTCAACGAGACGCGGTTTTAGAAATTCTGTAACAGAACCCTGCATTGTGTCCTCTCTTGTTTGTTAGCTTTACTTAGAGTAAAGCTCGACGATCAGCTGTTCGTTAATTTCCGCAGACAAATCGCTACGTTCTGGTAGACGCTTGAAAGCACCTTCCATTTTCGCGCTGTCGACTTCAACCCATGTAGGCTTCTCACGTTGACCAGCCACTTCTAAAGCCGCTTTAATACGAGCTTGAGTACGTGACTTTTCACGGATGCTTACAACATCATTCGCAGACACTTTGAATGACGGAATGTTAACAACACGACCGTTAACCACGATTGATTTGTGGCTTACTAATTGACGTGATTCAGCACGAGTCGCACCAAAACCCATACGATAAACAACGTTATCTAAACGGGTTTCTAAAAGAGCAAGTAGGTTTTCACCAGTGTTGCCTTTTAGACGTGCAGCTTCTTTGTAGTAGTTACGGAATTGCTTTTCTAGCACACCGTACATACGACGAACTTTTTGTTTCTCGCGTAGCTGTAAACCGTACTCTGATAAACGTGGCTTACGTGCGCCATGTTGACCAGGTGCAGCTTCAAGCTTACACTTCGAATCGATTGCTCTCACACCGCTTTTTAGGAAAAGGTCTGTACCTTCTCTGCGGCTGAGCTTGAGCTTAGGACCCAAGTATCTTGCCATGATCTTTCTCCAACTATCCTATATACGACGTGTTATACACGACGCTTTTTAGGTGGGCGACAGCCATTATGAGGGATAGGTGTCACATCGGTAATGTTGGTGATTTTATAACCAACAGCGTTCAGCGCACGAATGGCTGACTCACGACCTGGACCTGGACCCTTTACGAAAACTTCAAGGTTTTTAACACCGTAATCTTGTGCAGCAATACCTGCACGCTCAGCAGCAACCTGCGCAGCGAACGGTGTAGATTTACGTGAACCACGAAAACCTGAACCGCCAGAGGTAGCCCAAGACAACGCATTACCTTGACGATCTGTAATGGTGACAATTGTGTTGTTGAAAGATGCATGGATATGAGCCATACCATCTGCAACCTGTTTACGTACGCGCTTACGCGGAGAACGTGACGGAACTTTAGCCATTTTGGTTTACCTTCCCGTTACTTTCTAATTGGTTTACGTGGACCTTTACGCGTACGCGCATTGGTCTTAGTACGTTGCCCACGAAGAGGCAGGCTACGGCGATGGCGGAGACCACGATAACAACCAAGATCCATAAGACGCTTGATGTTCATTGAAATCTCACGACGTAAGTCACCCTCTACTGAGTATTTGGCAACTTCTTCGCGTAGAATATCTATTTGAGCTTCGCTCAATTCCTTGATCTTAGCATCTTCAGCAATTGAAGTAGCTGCGCAGATTTCTCTAGCGCGCGTACGTCCAATACCAAAAATTGCAGTCAATGCGATGACTGTGTGCTTTTGATCAGGAATGTTAATGCCAGCGATACGGGCCACTATGCACTCCTTAATATGTTAAAGGTCGACTGCGAAAAGCCCGAAAGGATACTCGACAGCCAACAAATTTGCAAACATTATTTGCTCAGTTCTATTTAGAACTGAGCAAATATCTTTTTTTAGCCTTGACGCTGTTTGTGTTTTGGTTCAACACAAATCACACGTACAACGCCACTACGCTTGACGATCTTGCAATTACGGCAGATCTTCTTCACGGAAGCTCGAACTTTCATTTCATCACTCCGTTAAAAGCTATTAGCGACCAAAGCGATCTAAATTCGCTTTGTTTACTAGGTTAGCTTTCTTCATCACAGACTCATACTGATGAGACATCATATGGGTCTGAACCTGAGCCATGAAGTCCATGATTACGACTACAATAATTAGTAGTGAAGTACCGCCAAAATAGAACTGTACTTTCCACGCAATTAACATGAACTCCGGAATTAAACAGATAAAGGTAATATAAATCGCACCCGCAAGGGTCAAACGAGTCATTACTTTATCAATGTAACGCGAAGTCTGTTCTCCAGGACGAATCCCAGGAATGAACGCACCACTTTTCTTCAAGTTATCAGCTGTCTCACGTGGGTTAAACACCAACGCAGTATAGAAGAAACAGAAGAAAACGATAGCTGTTGCATACAATAATGAATACAGCGGTTGTCCAGGTGACACAGCTAAAGCGAAATCGCTTAACCATGACATGGACTCATTTGCACCAAACCACTGAGCCAGTGTGCCTGGGAACAAAATAATGCTGGATGCAAAAATTGGCGGAATCACACCTGCCATGTTCACTTTAAGAGGTAAATGTGTGCTTTGCGCTGCGAAAACCTTACGGCCTTGTTGACGCTTAGCGTAGTTAACGACGATACGACGTTGACCACGTTCTACAAATACAACTAAATAAGTAACTGCAAATACGATTACTGCTAATAGCAACAGAACCAGTACATTCAAATCACCTTGACGAGCCTGTTCAGCCGTTTGGCCGATAGCAGACGGTAAACCAGCAACAATACCTGCGAAAATTAATATCGAGATACCATTACCAATACCACGTTCAGTAATTTGCTCACCTAGCCACATTAGGAACATTGTTCCTGTCACTAGACTCACAACTGCAACAAAGTAAAAACCAAAACCTACATTGACCACAAGGCCAGGTACTAGGCTTGGCAAACCTGTTGCAATACCAATCGATTGAAGCGTACCCAACACTAACGTTCCGTATCTAGTGTACTGACTGATTTTCTTTCTTCCTGACTCGCCTTCTTTTTTCAATTCAGCAAGAGCAGGATGAACAACAGTCAATAATTGCATGATAATCGATGCCGAAATATACGGCATGATACCTAATGCAAAGATAGAGGCACGCTCTAAAGCACCACCCGAGAACATGTTAAACATGCCAAGGATGGTATCTTTTTGTTGAGCAAACAGATCTGCTAACACAGCTGCGTCAATACCAGGAATTGGTACAAACGAACCGGCTCTAAAGACGATAATCGCACCAATCACGAACAGGAGACGGGTTTTCAATTCAGATAAACCGCCTTTCGCGCTTTTTAAATCAAGTCCTGGTTTTGCCATCGACGTATTATTCCTCGATCTTGCCGCCGGCAGCTTCAATAGCTGCACGTGCACCTTTGGTTACCTTCAGACCTTTAACGGTCACTGGGCGTTCAATGGTACCTGAAAGAACGATTTTCGCAAACTGTATGTTGCGAGTAATTACGTTCGCATCTTTCAGTGCGTTAAGGTCGATAACATCACCGTTAACTTTTGCTAGTTCGAGTAAACGAACTTCAGCTGAGACCAAAGCTTTGCGCGAGGTAAAACCGAATTTAGGTAAACGAATTTTAAGAGGCATTTGACCACCCTCAAAACCGATACGCACACCGCCGCCAGAACGAGACTTTTGTCCCTTATGACCACGACCTGCGGTTTTACCTAAACCAGAACCAATACCACGACCTACACGCTTAGGAGCAGACTTAGATCCTGCTGCTGGAGATAGAGTATTTAAACGCATTATTAATCCTCCACCTTAACCATGTAGTAAACTTTATTAACCATACCGCGAACTGAAGGAGTATCTTCAACTTCAACGGTGTGGCCAATACGTCTTAGGCCTAAACCTAATAAACAGGCACGGTGCTTTGGCAAACGACCAATCGCACTCTTTGTCTGTGTTACTTTAAACGTTTTAGTAGCCATGGTGCATTAACCTCGAATTTCATCAACATTCAAGCCGCGCTTAGCTGCAACTTGTGCTGGTGACTTCATGTGCACCAACGCATCGACAGTAGCTCGAACGATGTTGATCGGGTTAGTAGAACCGTATGCTTTTGACAGAACGTTATGAACGCCTGCTACTTCCAATACGGCACGCATTGCGCCACCGGCAATAATACCGGTACCTTCCGATGCTGGTTGCATGTAAACACGCGAACCAGTATGGCGACCTTTAACTGGGTGATGCAGTGTACCTGCGTTCAACTCCACGGTTACCATGTTACGACGGGCTTTTTCCATTGCTTTTTGAATAGCAGCTGGAACTTCGCGCGCTTTACCATAGCCATAGCCAATCTTACCGTTACCATCACCTACCACTGTTAGTGCGGTGAAGCTAAAGATACGACCACCTTTAACTACTTTAGAAACACGATTAACTGCAATCAATTTCTCTTGCAAATCGTCTTTCTGCTGAGCTTCTAATTTAGCCATTTTTATAACCCCTTAGAATTTCAGGCCAGCTTCACGAGCTGCGTCAGCTAATGCTGCTACGCGACCGTGATACTTGAAACCAGAACGGTCGAATGCAACCGAAGTTACACCTTTTTCGATCGCACGCTCTGCAACAGTTTTACCCACTGCTTTAGCTGCGTCTACGTTACCGGTACTCTTTAGTAGTTCTTTAACCGCTTTTTCAACGGTTGAAGCAACTGCCAACACCTGAGCTTCAGGATTAATCACCTGAGCATAAATGTGACGCGGTGTACGATGTACAACCAGACGGTTCACGCCCAGCTCTTGGATCTTCTTACGAGCACGCAGAGCGCGACGTAAGCGAGATGTTTTCTTATCCATATCGCGTTACCTACTTCTTCTTAGCCTCTTTACGGCGTACTTGCTCGTCTGCATAACGAACACCTTTGCCTTTATAAGGCTCTGGTGGACGATAGCCACGAATCTCAGCAGCAACCTGACCAACTAACTGTTTATCAACGCCCGAAAGGACGATGTCAGTTTGGCTAGGACACTCTGCAGTAACACCTGCGGGAAGTTTGTGAACCAATGGATGTGAGAAACCTAAAGTTAGATCTAGGTTTGAACCAGCTGCTTTCGCACGGTAACCAACACCAATTAACTTTAATTTTTTAACAAATCCTTCAGAAACACCAACAACCATGTTGTTTACTAGTGCACGAGCTGTACCAGCTTGAGCCCAAGCGTTAGCAACGCCTTCAACTGGACCAAAACTTAGTACGCCGTTGTCTAGAACAACACTTACCGCTTTGTTGATTTCTCGAGTCAAACTACCTTTAGTACCTTTTACGGTGATAGTTTGTTCGTTTAAGGTCACCTCTACGCCGGCAGGAATAGACACTGGTGCTTTTGCTACACGTGACATACCTAGCTCCTTACGCTACGTAGCAGATAACCTCGCCACCCATGCCTGTTAGGCGGGCAGCACGATCGGTCATCAAGCCTTTAGAAGTGGACACAATTGCGACACCCAGACCGCCCATCACCTTTGGAAGTTCGTTTTTACCTTTGTAAATACGAAGACCAGGACGACTTACGCGCTGGATAGTCTCAACGACTGGTTTGCCTTGGAAATACTTTAAAGTGATTTCTAATTCAGGCTTGGCTTCTTCTGCTACGGCGTAGTCAGTAATGTAACCTTCATCTTTAAGTAATTTCGCAATTGCTACTTTTAACTTAGCTGAAGGCATCTTTACTGATACTTTGTTAGCAGCTTGGCCGTTACGAATACGTGTTAACATATCCGCAATAGGATCTTGCATGCTCATATTAGCTTACTCCGTGACAAGTGCTTACCAGCTGGCCTTACGTAGACCAGGAACTTCACCACGCATAGTAGCTTCACGTAATTTAATACGGCTAAGGCCGAATTTACGTAAGAAACCATGTGGGCGACCAGTTTGATTACAACGGTTGCGTTGACGCGCAGCGCTAGAATCACGAGGTAGAGCTTGTAACTTAAGAACAGCTTCCCAACGGTCTTCGTCAGAAGTCGCAGGTGCGCTGATAATAGCCTTAAGTGCTAAACGCTTTTCAGCATATTTAGCTACGAGCTGTGCACGCTTTGCTTCACGTGCTTTCATAGATGATTTTGCCATTATGCTACCCTTATTTCTTGAATGGGAAGTTAAATGCGTCTAACAAAGCACGACCTTCTTCATCATTCTTCGCAGTAGTAGTGATAACAATATCCATACCACGAATCTTATCGATTTTATCGTAATCGATTTCTGGGAAGATGATTTGCTCACGCACACCCATTGCGTAGTTACCACGACCGTCAAACGCTTTTGCGCTCAGGCCACGGAAGTCACGAATACGTGGGATTGCAATGTCAACTAAACGCTCTAAAAATTCCCACATACGCTCACCGCGTAGGGTAACTTTACAGCCAATAGGGTAGCCTTCACGGATTTTAAAACCAGCAACTGATTTACGTGCAACAGTTACAACTGGTTTTTGGCCAGCGATTGCAGTCATATCACGGAGCGCATGCTCCATAACTTTTTTGTCTGCAACGGCTTCGCCTACACCCATGTTAAGGGTGATTTTTTCAATCCGAGGGACTTGCATGACACTGGTATATTCGAACTTTTTAGAAAGTTCTGCAATAACAGTCTCTTGATATTTATCATGCAGTTTCGCCATCGTTTACTCCGTTTACTTAATGAGTTCACTATTCGATTTAAAGAAACGGACTTTTTTGCCGTCTTCGAATCGGAAACCAACACGATCTGCCTTGCCTGTGGCTTGGTTAAAGATCGCTACGTTTGATGCTTGTATCGCTGCTTCTTTCTCGATTACACCACCAGTTACGCCCAATTGTGGGTTTGGCTTTTGGTGTTTTTTAACAAGATTGATGCCTTCAACAATCAACTTACCAGTAGGTAGGACTTGAGAAACTTTTGCTCGTTTACCCTTGTCTTTACCTGCTAATACAATTACTTCGTCTTCACGACGGATTTTAGCTGCCATTTTGAAGCTCCTTACAGTACTTCTGGTGCCAGAGAGACGATTTTCATAAACTGCTCGTTGCGCAATTCACGTGTCACTGGTCCAAAAATACGAGTACCAATCGGTGCAAGGTTTGCGTTAAGCAAAACTGCTGCATTCCGATCGAAGCGAATGACAGAACCATCTGGACGACGTACGCCTTTCTTAGTACGGACTACCACCGCGTTATATACATCACCTTTCTTCGCTTTAGCGCGAGGAATAGCTTCTTTAACAGAAACCTTGATGACGTCGCCGATACCGGCATAACGACGATGAGAGCCACCCAAGACCTTAATACACTGAACTCTACGAGCGCCACTGTTACACGCGACGTCTAGAGTCGATTGCATTTGGATCATTTTAAGTGCTCCGCTATCGTTACTACAAAACCCCGAAATTGGGATCATATTTGTCCACTTCTTGAACAATTCATACCTTGCTAATTACTCATTAGCATTGAATGCAATTTGTTCAAAAATGGGGCGCAAGTATAACACCAAAATATTGGGTTGCATAGTATAAAAAAACAAACGGCCCCAAGCATTGGAGCCGTTTACTATAACCTAATGATTACTAGGCTTTTGTTACTACTTCAACAAGTGTCCAAGACTTAGTCTTAGAAAGAGGACGACACTGACTAATAGTCACTACGTCACCTTCATTACACTGATTGGTTTCGTCATGTGCATGGATCTTAGTTGTACGCTTAATGTACTTCCCATAAATAGGATGTTTCACTTGGCGTGCAATAGCAACAGTAATAGACTTGTCCATTTTGTTGCTAAGAACTCGACCTTGCAAAGTACGGATTTTATCAGACATTACGCACCTGCCTTAGAAGTAATAATGGTCTTAACACGTGCAATGTTACGACGCACTAATTTCAATTGATTCGTTTGAGTCAACTGACCAGTAGCGTGTTGCATACGCAGGTTAAACTGCTCACGCAGCAGACCAAGTAATTCAGCGTTAAGTTCTTCAACGCTCTTTTCTCTTAGTTCGCTCGCTTTCATTACATCACCGTCTTAGTTACGAAGGTAGTCTTAATAGGAAGCTTGGCAGAAGCTAAAGCAAACGCTTCACGCGCTAACTCTTCAGATACACCATTCATCTCATAAAGAACCTTACCAGGTTGAATCTGACATACCCAGTATTCAACGTTACCCTTACCTTTACCCATACGCACTTCAAGAGGCTTAGAGGTAATTGGCTTGTCAGGGAAAACTCGAATCCAAATTTGTCCTTGACGTTTAATGTGACGTGTCATGGCACGACGTGCAGATTCGATTTGACGAGCTGTTAAACGACCACGGCCGACAGCTTTCAAACCGAAAGTACCAAAGCTAACTTCAGTACCGTTCGCTAGACCGCGGTTACGGCCTTTGAACATCTTGCGAAACTTCATACGTTTAGGTTGCAGCATTAAAGTTTCTCCTATTTAGCACGAGGCTTGCGCTTAGACTGCTGCTTCGGCTCTTCTAACGCGACAACGTTACCGTCTAGAACTTCGCCTTTGAAGATCCAAACTTTAACGCCAATCACACCGTATTGGGTGTGACTTTCAGCTGTAGAATAGTCGATATCAGCACGTAGAGTATGCAAAGGTACACGACCTTCACGATACCACTCAGAACGTGCGATTTCAGCTCCGCCTAGACGGCCGCTCACTTCAACTTTGATACCTTGAGCACCAATGCGCATTGCGTTTTGAACTGCACGCTTCATAGCGCGACGGAACATAACACGACGTTCTAGTTGCTGCGCAATACTGTCAGCAACTAACTTTGCGTCTAACTCAGGCTTACGGATCTCAGCGATGTTGATTTGAGCAGTAGTGCCTGTAATTTTAGATACATGTGCACGTAATACTTCAACGTCTTCACCTTTCTTACCAATCACAACGCCTGGACGGGCAGTGTGAATAGTAACGCGGATGCTCTTCGCAGGACGCTCGATAACGATTTTAGATACTGATGCAGCCTTCAATTTCTCTGTAAGATATTGACGAACTTCCCAGTCGCTGTTCAGATTATTCGCATAATCTGACTTATCGGCGTACCAAGTAGAGATCCAAGGCTTCGTGATACCCAGACGGATACCATTAGGATGTACTTTCTGTCCCATTGCTCTCTTCTCCTAGCGATCTGATACAACCACAGTAATGTGGCTGGTACGCTTCATGATACGATCAGCGCGGCCTTTGGCACGAGGCATGATGCGCTTCATAGTTGGTGCTTCGTCAACAAAGACTTGGCCAACTTTAAGCTCATCGATATCTGCACCTTCGTTGTGTTCGGCGTTTGCGATAGCTGAGTCTAGTACTTTCTTAACCAGTACGGCGGCTTTCTTAGGGCTGAAGGTCAAAATCTCAAGCGCCTTAGATACAGGCAACCCGCGAATTTGATCAGCAACTAGACGGGCCTTCTGCGCAGACGTACGGGCGTAACGATGTTTAGCTAAAACTTCCATCTTATGTCTCCCGTATTAACGCTTCTTCGCTTTCTTATCTGCAGCATGGCCGCGATAAGTGCGAGTTGGTGAAAATTCACCAAGCTTATGACCGATCATTTCGTCAGTTACGAACACAGGTACGTGCTGACGACCATTATGGACAGCGATGGTCAACCCAATCATATTTGGGATGATCATTGAGCGGCGAGACCAAGTCTTAATTGGTTTTTTATCTCCCGCTTCCATCGCTTTCTCTACCTTCTTCAGCAAGTGCAGGTCAATGAAAGGACCTTTCTTGAGAGAACGTGGCATGGGCGAATCCTCTTACTATTTGTTACGACGACGTACAATGTACTTGTCGGTGAGCTTATTACTACGAGTTTTATAACCCTTAGTTGGCACACCCCATGGACTTACTGGATGACGACCACCAGAAGTACGGCCTTCACCACCACCGTGTGGATGGTCTACCGGGTTCATTGCAACACCACGCACTGTAGGGCGTACGCCTCTCCAGCGTTTAGCACCTGCTTTACCTAACTGGCGTAGCATGTGCTCGGCATTTCCAACTTCACCGAATGTTGCACGACAATCAACAGGCACTTTGCGCATTTCGCCAGAGCGAAGACGTAAAGTTGCATATTGGTTATCACGAGCAACAACTTGAACATAAGCACCAGCTGAACGCGCGATTTGAGCACCTTTACCAGGTTTCATTTCTACTGCGTGCACAACACTACCCACTGGGATGTTGCGAAGCGGCATTGCGTTACCGGTTTTGATGTCTGCATCCACACCAGATTGGATTGCATCACCAGCTTTCATGCCTTTAGCGGCAAGAATGTAGCGACGCTCACCGTCTGCGTACAATACTAACGCAATGTTAGCTGTACGGTTTGGATCATATTCCAGACGTTCAATTTTCGCAGGGATACCGTCTTTATTGCGTTTGAAATCAATAATACGATAATGCTGCTTGTGTCCACCACCAACGTGACGAACAGTGATGCGACCCGTATTGTTACGGCCACCACTTTTAGATTTCTTAGCCAACAGGCCTGCAAAAGGTTTCCCTTTATGCAAGTCGCTGTTCACCACTTTAACAACGTGGCGACGACCTGGAGAGGTTGGCTTACACTTAATAACTGCCATGATAATTCTCCTTTGCTTACTCAGCGCCACCGACGAAATCGATGTCAGCACCAGCAGCTAAAGTTACATAGGCTTTTTTCCAATCGCTACGACGACCTACACGGCCACCGGTACGTTTAGTTTTGCCTTTGTTTACCAAAGTGCGAACACTATCAACTTCAACTTCGAAAAGTTTCGCTACAGCAGCTTTAATCTCTGCTTTAGTCGCATCGATTGCTACGCGGAAAACTACAGTGTTGTTTTTCTCAGCTAATACAGTGCTCTTTTCAGATACATGTGGCGCTAAGATAACTTTTAGCAAACGTTCTTCGGTGATCATGCTAGCATCTCCTCGATTTGCTTCACTGCATCAGCAGTAACAAGAACAGTGTTGAACGCGATTAGACTAACTGGGTCTAGACCCGCTACGTCACGTACGTCAACCTTGTATAAGTTGCGTGCTGCTAAGAATAAATTCTCATCAACATCTGCAGTAACAATTAGAACGTCTTCTAGTTGCATTTCTTTTAACTTAGCTTTCAGCTCTTTAGTTTTAGGAGCTTCAACACTAAAAGATTCAACAACGACTAAACGCTCTTGACGTACCAATTCAGAAAGAATGCTTTTTAGAGCACCACGGTACATCTTTTTGTTAACTTTTTGGCTGTGATCTTGTGTTTTAGCAGCGAATGTTACGCCACCGCCACGCCAGATCGGGCCTTTAACACTACCGGCACGAGCTCGGCCTGTGCCTTTCTGACGCCAAGGCTTTTTGCCTGAGCCAGTTACTTCCGCACGAGTCTGTTGAGCACGAGTGCCCTGACGCGCGTTTGCAGCGTAAGCTACAACTACCTGATGGACCAATGCCTCGTTAAAGTCACGGCCGAAGGTAGTTTCGGAAACTTCAAGAGCGCTTTGCGCGTCTTTCAATACCAATTCCATTACTATCTCCTCAGACCTATGCTTTAACGGCTGGCTTGATAATCAAGTCACCATTGGTAGCGCCAGGAACAGCACCTTTTACCAATAACAAGTTACGCTCTGCATCTACACGTACAACGTCTAGATTTTGAGTAGTTACTTGCTCGGCACCCATGTGGCCAGACATTTTCTTACCTTTGAAAACGCGACCAGGTGTCTGGTTTTGACCAATAGAACCATTAGATCTATGAGCCAAAGAGTTACCATGTGTCATATCTTGAGCGTGGAAGTTCCAGCGTTTAATACCGCCTTGGAAGCCCTTACCTTTAGATTGACCAGTAACATCAACTTTCGCTGTATCTGCAAAGATATCAACGTTAAGTTCAGCACCAACTTCAATGCCTTCACCTTCACCATCTGCCAAACGCAATTCCCATAAACCTCGACCGGCTTCTACGCCGCTCTTAGCAAAATGGCCTGCTTCTGGCTTAGTGATGCGGTTGGCTTTTTTGGTACCAGTAGTTACTTGAAGAGCACGGTATCCGTCGTTTTCTAAAGTTTTCACTTGAGTTACGCGGTTACCAGCAATTTCAATTACTGTTACAGGGATTGAAGCACCATCTTCTGTGAAGATGCGAGTCATACCCACTTTACGACCAATAAGACCGATAGCCATCTTTCAAACCTCTTCTAAGGATCTCAATTAACCTAAGCTAATCTGAACGTCGACACCAGCGGCAAGATCTAAACGCATTAATGCGTCTACAGTCTTTTCAGTTGGCTCTACGATGTCAACTAAGCGCTTGTGAGTACGAATTTCGTACTGATCACGTGCGTCTTTGTTGACGTGCGGAGAAGTCAAAATGGTATAACGTTCTTTACGCGTAGGAAGTGGAATTGGACCACGAACCTGTGCGCCTGTACGCTTAGCAGTTTCAACGATTTCCGCTGTTGATTGATCGATCAAACGATGATCAAATCCTTTCAAGCGGATACGGATTCTTTGGTTCTGCATTGACCAGAGCTCCTAAAATGCACACATAAAAAATCACCCTCTAGCTTCTTCCCAATGGAAAAGCAGAGCGAGATGATTTAACCGTAGACTCCCAATCGGAGTCAATTATGAAAATGAATAATCCAAATGATTAAACATTATATTACGCTGTCTAGGACAGCGAAGGGTAATTATACAGATCTAATTTCATAGATCAACCCCTGCGAACAAAAACTCTTCAATTTAGTGGTTCTGTTCAAGGCGGTGGATTTTACATGGTTAGAATCAAAATGCAATAAAAACAAAAAAGGAAGCCGAAGCTTCCTTTTTTTATGTGTTAACTAAAGACGCTATTAAGCGATAACTTTAGCTACAACACCAGCACCAACAGTACGGCCACCTTCACGGATAGCGAAACGTAAACC
>NZ_JAUOQU010000052.1:0-13485 GCF_030547195.1 Shewanella sp. 6_MG-2023
CATGAGTATCTGCCTATCCTTGACTCTCTATAGAGTACGTGTTGATAAGCAGTTACACAAAATTAGTTACAGTCTCAACCTAGTCTTGGATATCCTTGCTAAATACTTTTAATTCTTTTTCATTGGTGTTTAGATTTCAACTTTTACCTATTGAATTATCCATTCTTGTTGCTGACTATTACGACTTAAGTATTAACATAAAATGATACATCTATTTGTTTGAAATTTATTCTCTTTTCTATCATTGCCTTAGCGTTATATATAACACTAGGGCAATCACTGCGATAAAAAATCAATTTACTTAGCGTGCTAACCAAGTATAATAGTTAGCACGCTAAGTAAATGGGAACCATGATGCAAAAAGAATTCGACCATATGAAAGAGCTATCACTGGCAGAACAATTGGGGCGTCTGCATCGCTTATGGCGCACCGCTGTTGACATTGAACTTGCCCCTTTAGAGTTAACTTACCCACGCTGGACAGCCTTATGGAAACTGTGGCGATTAGGCGACAACCTCAGTCAAAAAGTATTAGCCAATGCCTTAGAAATTGAACTGGCCTCTTTAATGCGCACCTTAGCCCAATTAGAACAGCAAGGGCTCATTGAACGCCACTGTTGCCCCCATGATAAACGCGCCAGACTTGTCAATTTGACTCCTGCTGGACTAGATTTAATAACGAAAGTCGAAGTAACAATTATCAATATCCGTAGCCAATTGCTCTTAGGCATAAATGCTGAAGAACTTACTGAGTTTGAAAGAGTAATTAATCTGATTGGTAATAATGCGTTAACCAAATTAGCTAAAATGACAGACAAGTAAGTGAATACAAATATGACACCAGATCAACAATTTTCGCGGCTAACAAAAATTGCCTTAGCAGGCTTTATGCTAGTATTTGGTTACTTTATGTTTGCTGATGCGACTATGCCATTAACGCCGCAGGCTATGGCAACTCGGGTTGTGACTAAGGTTACCCCACAAGTTAATGGCCGCATTAAAACTATTGCTGTCACTAATAACCAAGTTGTTAGCAAGGGTGAATTACTGTTTGAAGTAGATCCTAGACCGTATAAGTTAGCGGTAGATGAAGCGCAGTTGGCTTTAGAGCAAGTCCAGCAAGATAACGCTGAGCTAGATGCCTCTTTGTTAGCGGCGCAAGCTGATGTCAATGCCAGCCAAACCACATCACAACAAAAGCGCAGCGAAGCAAAGCGTCTTGATGCACTGTACAAAACTAATGGCGTATCCCAACAGCAACGCGATCAAGCTGACAGCGATGCCGCTGCGGCTGAAGCAAATTTGCTGGCAACCCAAGCCCGTTTAAAGCAATTAGAAGTGAGCCGCGGTGTTTACGGTAACAATAACTTAAAAGTACGTCAGGCCGAAAATCGCTTAGCCCAAGCCAAATTAAACCTGTCTTATACCCAAGTTCATGCGGATCAAGACGGCACAGTTACTAACTTGCAAATCATGGTCGGCGGCTTTGCGGCCATTGGCCAGCCACTACTGGCTCTTGTTTCTGATGATGTGGATATTATTGCTGATTTTAGAGAAAAGGCATTACGAGATGTCTCAATTTCATCTAAAGCCCTTGTTGCGTTTGACGGTGAACCAGGCCGTTTATATCGCGCCCACGTCAGCAGTATTGATGCTGGGGTTAGCGCCGGACAGTTCGATGCCAATGGCAGTTTAGCGACTCCGCAACAATCTGATCGCTGGGTCCGTGACGCCCAAAGAATGAGATTGCATTTACAATTAGATAATGACGAAGTCATGAGAACATTGCCAACGGGGGCACGGGCGACGGTGCAGATAATGCCAGAAAATAGTTTGCTGAACTTATTAGCTCATGGGCAGATTAAAGCCATCAGTATGCTGCACTATATCTATTAACATCATACATTTGATAGATGCGCTATTTTAAATATATTACAGCGACACAAGGCAACAATCATGTTACTAAGATTTAATCCCATGACAGCCAATGATTTACGTCAATGTCTACGTATTGCCACTGGTGGCACGATTGGCTTTACTTTGTGCAAACTGTTCGGCTTTAGTAATGGGGTGTTTTTCACTGTGACCCCTATGGTATTACTTGGGCTAGCACCTATGCTTACCGCCCATGTTGCACGGCAGGTGTTGGCGTCTTCTGTCACAGCTGGATTAGTGGTAGGCGTTATCGGTGGTTTATTTGGTGGCCATCCAGTCTTAATGACCCTGATTATTTTTGGGGTGTTTGTTGGCTTTTTTACCGCCATGACCCGCGGTAGTTTTTTTCTTTATGGTGCCAATAGTTTACTTAATCTGAGCATCATGCTTAATTTTGCCAGTTACCCTGATACCGATTTAAACAGTCTAATCGGCGCTAATCTGGGCGCCACAATACTGGCAATCATTATCGCCTATATCATGGTCTCGTTAATCCCTGATGTTGAACCCAGAAAATTGCAAAAACCACCAGCAAAATCAGTAAATCGAATGCGACATGAAGTATTACTGGGGGCAACTATCGCCACAGCATCTTTTATCGTGTTCCAGATATTTAATCTGCAAGACTCTATGTCGGCGCAAGCTGCCACAATTTTATTACTTTATCCGATGCATTTTACTGGGGTATTAAATTATGCCCTTAAACGTGCGATAGGTACCTTTCTTGGAGTGACATTCGGTGTGTTAGCCCAGTTGTTTCTCTATGATTGGTCGGGGCTGCTTATCTTAGTAGTGCCGGTTTTATGGTTCGGATTAATGCTATTTAGCCAAGTTCATGTTAAAGAAAAAGTCGGCGCAGGCGTTGGTTTTGGAGCGATGACCACGCTGGGCATTTTATTCGGCCAATACCTTACCCCGGGTAGCGATCTGATATATAGCGCACTTTACCGCATTAGTAGTATTTTGGTTGCCATAGTTGCGACCTTATTACTGTGTTACATCATGCACGCGTTGCTCAACCGATTTGCTGCTACGCGCTTAAGTGATGGGTAATGGGTAATGGGTAATGGGTAATGTTGACAATGATTTAGCTGGTCAGATATAAGATCGCGATTGATTAATCGAGCATGGAGACAAAACCCGCTTGTGACTCAATATTAGCTAACCATTGTTGAATATTGGGATAAAGCGATAAATCAAAGCCACCCTCATGGGCTACATGGGTGTATGCATAAAGCGCAATATCAGCAAGGCTAAACTGTTCGCCGATCATAAATGCCTGCCCAACTAACTGGTTATCAAGTAACTTTAACACCTTATCCCCCTGAATTTGCAGACGTTCAAACTCAGCTTGTCGCTCTACTGGCATACCTTGGTAAAGCTTAATAAACCTTGCTACAGCAATACAAGGTTCGTGGCTGTATTGCTCAAAGAACAGCCATTGATACATTAAGGCTTTATTAAATTCATCGCCAGGAATTAACGCCGACCCAGCAGCCAAATAACCAATGATGGCATTAGACTCGGCTAACACTCGACCATCATCTAGCTCAATAACCGGTAACTTACCGTTTGGGTTTTTAGCTAAAAAAGCCTTGGTTTGGGTGCCACCGGCCATGATATCTATGTCAAACCATTGATAATCAATTTTAAGTAGCGCCAAAGTGAGCTTTATTTTGTAACAGTTACCTGATTTTTCATCGCCATAGACAGTTATCATTGCTCATCCTTTTGCTGTTAGCGCTCTCTATTTCATTTATTAACACTGCATCGGCCTACTTCACTAAACTTGATATTAACGCCCGTAATGCCGCTGGTTTAATCATTTTGGCCATATAGTGATAACCACGCTTTTGTACATCCTCAACCAAATCCTTATTCGTATTAGCCGTTATCAAGATCCCGGGTAAATGCTCACCGTAGCGCGAACGAATACCATCCATAGCATCGACGCCATTTTGATTGTTATCTAAATGGTAATCAGCTAAAACGATATCAGGAGCAACCCCTTTAAGGCCAAGTTTAATACGAGCATCAGCTAAATCGGTTGCACAAATCACCTCGCACTTCCAGCGAGTTAATAAGCTTTCAAGCCCTGCCAATATCGCCTCTTCATTATCAATACAAAGCACTTTTACCCCAGCTAATGGCTGAGTTAAGCTTGGCACTGGTTTAGCTGATTTTTCACTGATGGTTTCGCCTAAAGGCACGATAATTGAGAACACTGAACCTTGACCAAGCTTTGATGAAACCTGAATGTGATGATCTAACACCTTGCTTATTCGATCAGCAATAGCGAGCCCTAAGCCTAAGCCGCTGACATTTTGGCTACTGGGATGATTTAAGCGTTTAAACTCTTTAAATATCTCTTCTGTTTCATGCTCATCAATGCCACAACCTGTATCTAACACCTGAATTTCGAGATACTTTCCTCGGCGGCGACAACCCAACAGCACTTTACCGCCTCTAGCATAGCGGTAAGCATTGGTTAAAAAGTTTTGTAATATACGCCTCAGTAAGGATAAGTCTGAGTTGACAGTGGCATTACAGGGGATCATATTGAAGCGAATTTGAGTGTCTTTTGACATAGCCTCAAACTCAACAGCAAGACCTGTGAGTAAGTCAGCAATAGCAAAATCTCGGCGGTTAACCTCCACCATGCCTGAATCAAGCTTTGATATATCCAATAAATCAGTTAATAACTCCCCCGCTGTTCGCAAGGAGTTGTTGATATGGGATAAAGTGGTTTGCCCTTCTAAATCAAGATTCGGGTATTGCGCTAGTGAAGCAGTAAACAATCTTGCAGCATTAAGCGGCTGCATAAGATCATGCCCAACGGCCGCAAGAAAACGACTTTTTGACGCATTAGCCATTTCTTCTTGGGCTTTTGCTTCTAGTAGTTCGCTGTTAAGCATTGCCAGTTCATAGGTACGTTCTTTTACTCGACTTTCAAGGGTTTCATTGGCTTCTAGTAAGGCTTTCTCTTGCTCACGGTATTGGGTGATATCGGTAAAGGTCATCACAAAGCCGCCATCTGGCATTGGATTACCTTGAATTTTTATCACTTTACCGTCTCGGCGTTGTCGCTCTGAGGTATGCTCTGTGCCCGCGCGCATATGCTGCACTCGCATTTCTACTTGAGCATCAATTTCACCCTCTCCACAATAGCCTCTGCCAGCGTTAAAACGTACCACTTCACTAATTGGCATGCCTTGCTTTAAAAAACCGTCAGGATAATCATATAGCTCGGCATATTTATAATTCCATGCGACCAAGTTTAAATCTTTGTCCACCACACTCATGCCTTCATAAGCATGTTCAATGGCGCCGCGTAACATGTCTTGGCTTAACATCACCTTGGTTGACGCTTCATCCACTAAACTAAAGACTTCATCAAGGGCTAAATCGCGACCTTGTAACACCGAGTCCATCACCAGTGAGGCGCTCGATGCTCCTAGCACACCTGCAAGCATATGCTCTGTGTGTGAGATTAACGCTTCATCAGCCACTTTATGCCAAGAATCACTTCTTACCGCAGCTGGCGAGTATTGACTAAAGCTTTCATAAGCGCGGGTTGGACTAACAAAACGACTGGCAAGAATTAATAAATCTTGTTGAGATATCGCCCCATGTTTTCGGTTACTGTCCTTTTTAATAATGCCTGGATTAATAAAATGGCTGGCTTGAATGCGCTCAGCTACCCCAGCTCGAAACCACAACGAGCCTAAAATATAAAAGGCAATATTGGCTAATAGCGCCACTAAAGTGTCATCCACTTCCGGGCTAATAGACGCTAAGATCCCAGTATCGCCCACTAAGCCTACGCTGCGCTCAAATAAAATATAACACCACAATGAAAAGCCTACTGCTAAACCTAAAAACACCCCAGCACGGTTACCATACTTCCAATACAAGCCACCTATGAGTGCGGGTGCTAGCTGCGCAAAAGCACCGAATGATAGCTGCCCAAGGTGAGATAACGATTCATTACTACCAAATATTAAGTAACTAAAATAACCCAAGGCCAAAATAATGATGATGGCTAAACGGCGCGCATTTAATAAAAAACGCGCAAATTGATTGAAATTAGTGCCAGTGATTTTACCAGTACGTAGCATAACTGGAACTAACCATTCGTTACTGATCATGACACTAATGGTCACAACAGCAACAATCACCATACCCGTCGCTGCTGAAAGCGTGCCTAATAAGGCAATAACGGCGAGAACAGGCTGATCTAATGCTAAAGGCAGGTTAATCACATAAGTGTCTGCCGCCACGGTATCACCAAGTAATAATTTACCAGCAAGGGCTAATGGCGCCACAAATAAGCCAAACATGGCCAAATACAAGGGAAAGATCCAGCGGGCTTTTTTTAACACCCCTTCTTCTGCACACTCAACTACCATCACATGAAATTGCCTTGGCATACACATAAAGGCGGCAATCCCCACCAGCATTTCCGGTAAAATTGAAGCGATATTTAAAGTGCCATGGTTGATGAGTTCTTTGTCTTTCGCTTGTTGCCAGATATCATCAAAACCATCAAAAAAACCATAAGTAATCACCACACCGACAATCAAAAAGGCGACTAATTTAATCAGTGACTCAAAAGCGATCGCTACCATCATCCCAGGATTATGTTCGGTGGCATCCAATTTACGAGTGCCAAATAAAATCGCAAATATAGCCAAAATGAAAGTAATCACCAAAGGGATACTGACGCCATTTAAAGGTAAATTATCAGGTTGAAATAAATTAAGGCTAAATACCATGGCTTTAAGTTGCAGCGCAATATAGGGCATGATGCCGCATAGTGCTATTAGGGTCACTATGGCAGCAAGGGCTTGGGATTTTCCATAGCGCGCGGCAATAAAATCGGCTACCGAGGTTATATTTTGCGCTTTAGAGACTAAAACCATTTTGCGTAATACCCCAAAACCCAGGGTAAAAATTAAGATTGGGCCAAGATAAATCGGCAAGAAAGACCATAAATCGTTCGCTGATTGACCTACTGTGCCAAGGAAGCTCCATGAAGAACAGTAAACAGCTAGACTTAAGCCGTATATCCATACTTGAACTTTATTAGTGATTTTACTAAACCAACGTTCAGCGCCCCAGGCCAGTATAAACAGTAATGACACATAGCAAATTGCAATCACAGCAACGACTAAGGTTAAATTCATAGCTTTCTCTTTTTATTATATTCGCTTATTAATTATGCAATAATTTTGCGTTATTTGCATGAGATGTTAACACGCGCAACAAGCTAAATATTAAGGATATTTTAAAACTAGACCAAGGTCTAATGGAGTTAACATCATCATGCAGAGGATACTTTCATAACGCAAATTTTGACAAAGGGAAGCCATATGAGCTCGCAGTCTCTCTACAAAGTACCAGCCGATTTCGCTAAAAATGCACTGGTCGATAATGATAAGTATAAAAAAATGTACCAAGAATCTGTGGTTAATCCTGAAGGTTTTTGGAGAGAACACGGTAAGCGCATCGATTGGATCAAGCCTTATACCAAAATTAAACAAACCTCTTTTGATGATCATAACCTGTCTATTGAGTGGTTTTATGATGGCACATTGAACGCATCTTCAAACTGTTTAGATCGCCATTTAGAAGATAATGGCGACCGCGTAGCGATCATCTGGGAAGGTGACGATGCCAATGAACAGCGTAAAATCACTTATCGTGAACTGCATACTGATGTGTGTAAATTTGCCAATGCTCTACGTAGCCAAGGGGTTTGTAAAGGTGATGTAGTCACAATTTATATGCCTATGGTGCCTGAAGCGGCAGTTGCTATGCTTGCTTGTGCCCGCATTGGCGCGATCCATTCGGTGGTATTTGGCGGTTTCTCACCTGATTCAATTGCATCACGCGTAATTGATGGCAAATCAAAAGTCTTGATCACCGCTGATGAAGGCGTGCGTGGTGGCCGTAAAATTCCGCTTAAACGTAGCATTGATGAAGCGCTTAATAACCCAGATGTAGATTGTGTCGAAAAAGTCATTGTACTTAATCGAACTGGTGGTGATATCGACTGGGTTGAAGGCCGAGATATATGGTGGAGCGATGTCGTTGCAACGGCATCAGAGCATTGCCAAGCTGAAGAAATGGGCGCTGAAGACCCGCTATTTCTTTTATACACTTCAGGCTCAACCGGTAACCCAAAAGGTGTGTTGCATACCACTGGTGGTTATATGGTTTACGCCTCAATGACTCACGAGTATGTTTTTGATTACAAAGAAGGTGAAGTATATTGGTGTACTGCTGATGTGGGTTGGATCACCGGTCACTCCTACATGGTATATGGTCCATTAGCCAATGGCGCAACTATCCTTATTCATGAGGGAGTACCAAACTCTCCAAATCCAGCTCGTCTTGGTGAAATGGTCGACCGTCATAAAGTTAATATTTTATATACTGCACCAACGTTAATTCGCGCTTTAATGGCAGAAGGTAAAGAACAGTTTGATGGTTTTGATGGTAGCTCATTACGGGTAATGGGCTCGGTGGGTGAACCCATTAACCCTGAAGCTTGGCGCTGGTACCATGAAGTGATTGGCCATGAATCCTGCCCAATTGTGGATACATGGTGGCAGACTGAAACCGGTGGTATTTTGATTAGCCCATTACCTGGCGCCACAGATGCAAAACCGGGCTCTGCTACGCGTCCATTTTTTGGGGTTCAGCCGGCATTAGTTGATAACATGGGTAATATTCTTGAAGGCGCTGTAGATGGCAACCTTGTTATTCTTGACTCTTGGCCGGGACAAATGCGCACCGTATTTGGCGACCATGATCGTTTTGCTCTCACTTACTTTAAAACCTTTAGAGGTATGTACTTTACTGGTGACGGCGCTCGTCGTGATGAGGATGGTTATTACTGGATCACTGGCCGTGTTGATGACGTAATTAACGTATCGGGCCACCGCCTCGGTACTGCTGAAGTTGAAAGCGCGCTTGTATCACACGATCTTGTCGCTGAAGCCGCAGTTGTAGGTTACCCCCATGATATTAAAGGCCAAGGCATTTATGCCTATGTAACCTTAATTAACGGCGTTGAAGAAACTGAAGAGTTACGTCAAGGGCTACGTCAATGGGTGCGTAAAGAGATTGGCGCACTAGCCACCCCAGATTTAATTCAATGGGCTGGCGGTTTACCTAAAACACGTTCAGGTAAAATCATGCGCCGCTTCTTACGTAAAATTGCCGCAAATGAAGTAACCAACTTAGGCGATTCTTCTACCCTTGCAGATCCAGCGGTGATTGATACCTTGATAGAGTCTCGTTTAAACAAAACTCAATAACAGCAGTTTAAAATAAGAGGTTATTAAGTACTCCCCACCCTCTTACCAACCTGAGAACTCCTAACCAGATTCTCGTTGCCCCCTCACTGAGGGGGCTTTTTTATATTTATTCTGGCTTAAAACTCTATCAACTCATGCTGAAACGATATGTATTCAGCGACTTTTATTGAATAGACTGCGCCGCGCTAGCTTGTATTCATGCTACAGTACCCTGCATGATCAATATTAAATAATAAGCCATTTCATACTCACTTATGTCTGCAACCATTTCACTTCGCGATTACCAACAAGACTCTGTTAACGCTGCTATAACCCATTTTAAGCAATCTAATGACTCTGCTGTGCTGGTACTTCCTACAGGAGCAGGCAAAAGTATTGTGATAGCTGAACTAGCTCGAATTGCCCGTGGTAACGTTTTAGTTTTGACCCATGTGAAAGAACTCGTGGCACAAAATGCAGAAAAAGTGGGTTTACTCACTGAAGATGCCAATATTTATTCTGCGGGTTTAAAGCAAAAAAAAGCCCATGGTAAAACCGTGGTCGCCAGTGTGCAATCAGCAGCGCGAAAGCCCGAGCAATTCTGCCAATCATTCTCATTGGTAATAATTGATGAATGTCACCGAGTCAGTAATGATAAAGATAGCCAATACCAACAGTTATTAACTCACCTCAAAAAGATTAATCCACAAATAAAACTGTTAGGGCTAACTGCCACGCCCTATCGATTGGGTTTAGGTTGGATATATCGACATCATTACCATGGAAAAATAGGCAATGCTGACAAGCCAGTATTTGAAAAGTGCATTTTTGAATTACCTATGCGGCCGCTCATAAAAAAAGGCTACTTAACCGCACCCAAAATATTTGATGGACTAAGTGCCCAATATGACTTTAGTCAGTTAGAGCCAAGTAATACAGGTGAATTTCCGCAAAAGGAAGTTGATGATTTACTCAACCATCAAGGCCGCGCAACCACTGCCATCATAAAACAAGTACAACAATTAGCAGACTCTCGTAAAGGCGTATTAATTTTTGCGGCGACAGTTCGTCATGCAAAAGAAGTACTTAAATTATTAAATGACGATGCTGCACTCATTACAGCAGATACACCACATGCAGAACGCGACGAAATTATTAGTCAGTTCAAACAACAGAAAATTAAATTCATCGTCAATGTTGCTGTATTAACCACCGGCTTTGACGCCCCTCATGTCGATTTAATTGTTATTTTAAGGCCCACAGCATCAGTAAGCTTATTTCAACAAATGATTGGCCGAGGTTTACGCTTAGCGCCTGATAAACAAGATTGCTTAGTCATTGATTATGCCGCTAACGGTTATGACTTATATTTTCCTGAAGTGGGTCAAGTAAAACCCAATAGTAAATCTGTGCCAGTGCAAGTGCATTGCCCTGTATGCCAATTTGCCAATACTTTTTGGGGCTTGGTGGATAATGACGGTGATATTGTTGAACACTTTGGTAGACGCTGTCAGGGGCTAATAGAGGACTCGTCATCAAACATTCAACAGTGTGACTTTAGATTTCGTTCTAAAGCTTGCCCTGATTGTGGCGCTGAAAATGATATCGCGGCGCGCATTTGTCATATCTGTCAATCTACCCTCATTGATCCTGACAAGCGTTTAAAGCAGGTATTGTCGTCTCAACATCATCATTTGTTTAAATGCCAAGAGATGCAGCTTATCGAAGAAAATGGCAAGCTTGTGGTGCAATACTTTGATATTGAATCGAATGACTTTAAAGAATACTTTAATATGGACACACCAGCGCAACGCCGCGCTTTGTTTGCTATATTTATCTCTCCTCATTGTCGAACTCCCGGCATGAAGCACCCACAATATAAAAAGCCCGCCGATTTAATCGCCCATAGTGAGCACTTTAAAAAGCCGGACTTATTACTTTTGAAAAAACAGAAACATAAATGGGATTTAGTCGAAAAGTTTTTTGACTATAAAGGCCGTTATAAAACGATCACGGATAGTAGTTTTTAGTCGCTGCGCTTATACAATATCAATTCGATAAAACTTATGGTATAAATCGTCAAATCAAAAAAAGGAGTCACTATGTTTGTTGTTATTTTTGGCCGTCCAGGCTGCCCATATTGTGTTCGTGCTGTTGAATTATCAGAAAAATTAACTGCGCAACGTGACGATTTTAAATTCAAATATGTCGATATTCACGCTGAAGGCATTTCTAAAGCAGACTTAGAAAAAACCGTTGGTAAGCCAGTTGAAACAGTACCGCAAATCTTCGTTGATGAAGTTCATGTTGGCGGTTACACAGAATATGATAAATACGTTCGCGACAATAAATTAGTTGCTTAATCACCAATGATTACAACTAAGCTGCGTTGAGCGCATTTCGCAGACAATGAAAAGGGTTAATTCATTGAATTAACCCTTTTTTGTATTTAAGAAAAATATTT
The DNA here is from genome assembly GCF_030547195.1 of Shewanella sp. 6_MG-2023. Taxonomy (NCBI): domain Bacteria; kingdom Pseudomonadati; phylum Pseudomonadota; class Gammaproteobacteria; order Alteromonadales; family Shewanellaceae; genus Shewanella; species Shewanella sp. 6_MG-2023. The sequence goes on from NZ_JAUOQU010000052.1 coordinate 11,704, forward strand.
TTATAGAACGTATTTAGCAGAGAATAACACTCGGCTTAAATCGCCATCTACACCACTTTCTTTTTCGTTCATAGCATACATATACTCAACACCAAACGTTAACGGTTTTGTTGGTGAGTAGAGTAAGTTGATATAACCAGAGTATGAACTCGCATTGACACCATCACTTGATAATGAAGTATCGTTATCAATTTCTAGTGCAGCAAAGGTTAAACTACTACGCCATTTATCATTCCACCAATGACGGTAAGCAGCAAAGCCACCATAAGAGCTAATAGTTTGGATATCACCTGATGCATCTAAGTTACCAGCATTGGCATAGTTAAGCGCCATATAACGACCTAGGCCTTCACCATAAGTGACAGAAAACTTGAAGTCATCGTTACCTACAGGGATAACACCAGCAATACTTGCGCCGTAGCCGACTTCAGTGGAGTCAATAGCTTCAGTACCCACATTTTGCTCTACATTTAACTGTCGAACCATTGCAGCAAGTGAAATTGCTGAACCACCTTCAGACTTAAAGTTATAACGAGCAACGACATCAGGAACCATACCGCTACCACTGGTCACTCTTGACGCTGTACCATATTGGTTTACGGTTGTTTCTGGGTTTTCTACCGCAATTTGAAAGCCGCCATTGGTGTAGCGGATCATCGCTTGACGCACAAACGGCGTACCATCAGCTGCGCCCACAAAGTCTAAATTTTCAGGTAATGCACCTGGATTTTGGAAGGTAGTCCATGTTTGACCAACAGTCCAATTGTCATAACTGACAAAGGCTTGTCGAATACGCGGGGAATAACTGTTTGATACTCGCTCATTACCATCAGTATGAGTCATAAAATCAAGTTCGATAAAACCTGATAATTTATGGCCATCGAAATCTGATACAGTTTTAAAATTAAAACGCGTTTCGCGGGCTTGAAAGTCGACGACTTCCTTACCATTACCAGCTTCACCATAAATGGTACCTGGTACATAAAATTGACGAGATAAGTTTCCTGAGTCAGGTGCCCCATTGCTATAACTGCTGAACATCACATCAGCTTTGACATAGCCACCAAACTCCATTTCTGTATCTGCGTAGCTAGTACTGCTCAATAACAGTAATGAACAACCTATAGCTAAACTAATTTGTGTTTGTTTCATCATTCTCTCCCTATTCTTATCATCCATAGCAATATGACCCACTTAACAAGCAAGCAACATTAGCAATAGGTCTATTAGACAAAAGTAGGTGGAAAACAAAAAAGTTTAAATCTAAAGAATGATAAACACTTGATATGAGCAAAAACAATTTACGGTTTTAATCTGAATGAGAAAGACGGAGATATAAATATTAAAGCATTTGATGGGCTTGATTAAACGAAAAGAAACATAGGACTATCTAACAGGAGGAACTGAATCAAAGCCGAACAGGCAATCTCACTTTCAGAAAAGTGGTGGGTCGTGAAGGATTCGAACCTTCGACCAATTGGTTAAAAGCCAACTGCTCTACCAACTGAGCTAACGACCCATCTTGGTTTTATCAACACTAACGTCTTGATTGGAACAAAAGCCAACTGTCTGCTTTGAACAAGCAACTGAGCTAACGACCTATCTTGTTTTATCAACACTCATGTCTTGATTGGAACAAAAGCCAACTGTCTGTTTTGAACAAGCAACTGAGCTAACGACCCATCTAGTTTTACGTAACGATGTATTACGTCTGAATTAAAGCCTAACAGGCAATCTCACTTTCAGAAAAGTGGTGGGCCGTGAAGGATTCGAACCTTCGAC
>NZ_JAUOQU010000053.1:0-10249 GCF_030547195.1 Shewanella sp. 6_MG-2023
CCCCCCCCCCCCCCCTCCTCCCCGGCCGCACCTTGCTTTCCTGTCTAACCTGGCTTACCTGGCATACCTGGCTTACCTGGCTTACCTGGCTTACCTGGCTTACCTGGCTTACCTGGCTTACCTGGCTTACCTGGCTTACCTGGCTTACCTGGCTTACCTGGCTAGCATAGAGCTTCCATTAATTTAAAATAGTTCGCTGCTGACTGAAGACTCGTAAATCCACAAGAAAATGAATATTTAGCTTCTCGTAATTAGCTTCTCGTAATTAGCTTAGATTTACTCGCAAACTACCCAGTTGTAATTGTTAATCATCTGAACCTAAGTCAGTTAAACTGCTTTGAAAGTTGTTTACGAAGCTTTCTGTAATAGCTAAATTGTCATTTGCATTGCTGTAATCAGTTTTGACTGTAGCCATTTAGTTGTGTCATTTTTTGGTGACATAAGTTGGTTTACTAGCCATGAAAGGTTAACTGTTTAAGTTAGTTGGCAGCGTTAAAGGGTTCTGCGTCTTTGTTTATAAAGCCACTAAACGTGTGCTTAAAACCAGTTATCCTTTTCAAGTAGCACATGTTAAACGAGTCCACCTAAGTCTTTATCACCAAGTGTCCCGGCTTGTTAGGCTCAGAATCTAGTGGACAACGAAAGTGATTTACCTGTTATTTAAACCCTAGTTGCTAATTTTAAGATTTATTTTGATTCATTCTAGATTTTATTAAGCAGTGAAATAACACTTCTTTTTATTAGCTGCTAAAAAAGGTATTCAAGTCAACTATATCAATTGCAGCCTGGTTTGGCATTGGTGTTTGCTCCAATGCAGAATATAGTTTTGTTTAAGGGATTTTTTTAAAGAAGGGTTTTGTGCGGTGCTAATAGGTAAGATAGCTATTCATGCGCTGTAGGTATTAGAAATATAATCGCTTGAGAGCTATTTAAAAGCTTCCAGTCAGCTTATTACGATTAATATAGGGTTTAGTGTACTTTGTTAATATAAGTCCGTTTAAATGTGCGCAGAGGCTAGGGTTATCATTTTCCGGGTAATTAGCACTTTATAGTTTTTTGGGGGGAATTGCGGCTAATGCAGAGGGATTGATTATCACAACTTTTTGGTTAAACATTAACTCTTGGTTGTTTGAGGGCAACAGTAAACTTAAACTCATAGTTGACTTCCTATACTTTAATTACGCAAGCCAAATAAAAAAGCACCGACCAATTGTGGTCAGTGCTTTACATGGTGATTAGCTTACGGATGAAGCTTAAATTTCGTATGGTCGCTACTTAATCTTGGATTAGTTGTATTTATAACCTTCGGATTGAGTTTGCTCAGAGTAATCTAATTTTTCATGGCTTTGGCCCATGGCTTCAGCAACTTCTGGAGGCATGTAATTTTCATCATGCTTTGCAAGTACTTCAGTTGCTTGTAATACGCCGGGCTCTGTTAATACACCTTGTGCAACAATACCTTGTCCTTCACGGAATAGATCAGGCAACAAGTCATCAAATGTTACGATGATTTCGCCACCAAGAATATCATGAATGGCAAATTCAACATGTAAACTATCAGGATCACGTACCATTGAGCCTAAGGTCACCATACCACCTACACGTATACGTTGACCAACTTCAGGCTTGTCACCTGTATCTGGTTTACCGTTTACAATTTCATACGGAGTATAGAATAAGTTTAAGTTTGAATTTAGCGCATATATTAGTAATGATGCGATACCGGCAACACCTGCAATTAATGCGACTGCCAGTGTTAATCTCTTTTTGCGTCTTGAATTCACTATCTGCTACTCCTAGTTTCTTTAAGGCGGTCTTCTCGTTCCATCTTTTTAGATATTTCGAGTAAGACGGATCTTTTTTGACGAAGGCTCAAGAATAGTAACGTCCCTAAGCTTCCGAAGGTAACACCGTATGACAACCATACATAGAATGCATAACCGCCCATATTTAAAAATTCAGAAAATGATTCGAACTGTATCATTTCGATGCCTCCGCTTTTGCTAATTCTCTAACCCAAGGACGCATTCCATTTCTAGCTAAAATCTCAGCTTTGTAGCGTAGCAAAGTGATTGCACCAATCATTAATCCAAAACCGACGATATTGATAAGTAACGGTGCTAACATTTCCATTGGCATTGATGACTTTTCAGTGATTTTAATTGTCGCAGGTTGATGTAAGCTGCTCCACCAATCAACTGAGTATTTAATAATTGGAATATTAATTACACCAACTATTGCTAAAATGCCTGCTGCACGAGCTGCAAGTACTTTATCTTCAAATGAAGCGTAAAGAGAGATTACACCTAGGTATAAGAATAATAGCACCAGTTCTGATGTTAAGCGTGCATCCCATACCCACCAAGTGCCCCACATAGGTTTGCCCCATGCAGCACCAGTTAACAAGGCGATAAAGGTGATTACAGCGCCTATTGGTGCAATTGAGGCTGCAACCCAATCGGCTGCTTTAATCTGCCATACAATCCCGACAAATGAAGCGGATGCCATAGCCATATACGCGGCCATAGACATTGAGGCAGCTGGTACATGGATATAAATAATTCTGAAACTTTCGCCTTGTTGGTAATCCATTGGGGCAAATAGCATTCCCCAGATGGTTCCGACACTTATAAATAAGATGGCAGAAAATGCAAACCAAGGTAAAAGGGTTGATGCTAGTTTGTATGCACGCTCTGGATCAGCGTATGAATGTAGCCATTTCCACATTTAGTTTGTACTCACTCTTAATGAAGCACCAATTGCAAATGGTGCCATAACTAATGAACCGACCAACATTGCACCAATAATAGCAAGTTGACCTGTGTAGGGTAAATTCATTCCAGCCGCATCAATCGCACTTGTAGCGAAGATGAGAACAGGTATATATAGCGGTAAAATTAGCAAGCTTAGTAGTACACCGCCTTTGCGTAATCCAACAGTTAATGCAACACCAATAGCCCCAAGAAGGGACAATACTGGTGTTCCGACTGCTAGTGTCGAGATTAGCGCGCCATAGCTATTGCTATCTAAATGCAGCAGTACTGCAAGTAAAGGTGCCACTAATATTAATGGTACACCGGTTAAAATCCAGTGTGCCAATACCTTTGACAATACCAATATTGATAATGGCTGTGGGCTGAGCAACATTTGCTCTAAGCTGCCATCACTAAAATCGGCTTTAAATAAACGCTCTAATGACAGCATCGATGCTAGTAGGGCTGCGACCCAAATAATGCCTGGTGCCACACGTGATAATACTTGTGGTTCAGGGCCAATGCCTAGCGGAAACAATGTCACTACCAGTACAAAGAATAATAACGGGTTAAAAATATCACCACGATGTCGAATGGCGATTTTTAGATCCCGATGCAACAATGTCATAAATGCTTGGGTGTAACTTATGCCTCTTTTCATTGTTGTACCTTATACGAAACGATAGTCTAGTTTTACCTTACGAAGCACATCATCAGTAATGATGCCCATATCTTGGTGAGTTGTCATAATCACGCAACCCCCATTTTTAGTGTGCTGAATAAATAATTGCTCTAGTTCTTCAACACCTTTTTTATCAATGGCGGTAAATGGCTCATCTAAAATCCAAATACGACTGTTGGTATGCCACAGTCTTGCTAATGCGGTGCGACGATGCTGACCTGCAGATAAATGTCCTGCTAGGGCTTCTTCAAAACCGCCTAAGTTAACTTTGGCTAATATATCGTAACTATCAAAGTCATCATAACCACTTAACCTTAAATTGAAGTTAAGATTTTCTTTTGCTGTTAACTCACTTTTAACACCTGCTAAGTGACCTAGGTAAAGTAAATCTTCATTAAATTCATCACGGCATTGTGTGATATCGGTATCGATATATTCGACTTCACCAGCGTATGGCCTTGAAAGTCCGGCTATTATGCGTAGTAAACTGGTTTTTCCGGCACCGTTTGGGCCTTCAATTTGGACAATATCACCAGCGTTAATTTCAAAACTCAATTCGTCAAACAGAATGCGATCTTCGCGAATGCAGGTTAACTCATTCGCTCTTATTAAGGTCGGCCGTTGAATGTTTTCTGTCACTTAGCCCTCATTATCACTGTTAAAGATGAATATAATTTTATATTAACATAAACACAATTAGCGGTTTAGCATTCAGCTCATCTATGTGCTAGGTATTTGAAGTGGTTCCAATAAAATACATCTTATGTGAACTTTTTCATGATTCTCTAATATATTACTTTATCTTAGCTTATTGTCTTCATTTGGACGCCAAGGTGAGATTCTTGTCACAAAAAGGTGAGTTTTATTGAAGTTTGTAGTAATCTGATGGCGATTTATAAGTCTGCCTTCATTAAAAGGTGGCGTTGAGCTGTTAATTTATTTGCATTTAGGAACGATGAACATGAAAAAATTATTAGCAATGACTGCAGTTGCCGCGTTGACTTTGTCTTCAAACGTTTTTGCCCAAGATGGCGAAGCGGTTTATAACAAAGCGTGTACAGTATGTCACAGCATGGGAGTTGCTGGTGCACCAAAGACTCACGACGCTGCAGCTTGGGAACCACGTTTAGCTAAAGGTCTTGATGCATTAGTTGCAACAGTCAAAACAGGTTTAAATGCAATGCCACCAGGTGGAATGTGTACTGATTGTACTGATGAAGATTACAAAAACGCTATTGAGTTTATGTCTAAGTAATTTTAGGTTGCTCAATAAAAAAAACCGGCTTAAGAGCCGGTTTTTTTATGTCTATTTATTGATAGTGGATTATTGAACCACTGTATCAAGTAATAGTTTAGCTTCTTTACCCACAGCAACAGATGCAACGATACCTTTTAAATCACCAGGTTGCGCCTTCACACTGCCATGTTTTGATAGCACTGCGATAATTTCTACATTTGCAGCACTGCTTAGTTTTACATCGCCACCCATTGAAGTAGTGTCATCAAGTGTCACCGTTACAGGTAAACTGTTGGCACTTATTTTGGTCGCAGCTAAAGGTACCTTAGGGCCTTGAGTTGAACGGGCGAAGATAAATACCATATCTGAAGAGCTAACTTGATCGGCTAACTCTGGAGCAATTGATATCGCGACATCTACAGTTTTAATACCTGCTTCGGCTGTAGCTGCTGCCATTGGGTTATGAGTACTATCGTTTGGCATCACTCCCGTTTCAGCTTGAATACGCATTTGGGCAGATTCAATAGCATTCATAAGTGCAGTGCGATCCACATCTTTACGATCGCTATCTAAAATAGATTGCCACGCTGTGATTGCGCTTTGATAGTCAGCAGTGAAAAACGCATCCATACCGACAAGCAACAATGTAGAAGGGTCGTTTGGATCTAAAGCTAAAGATTGATCAACAAGCGCTTGAATCTGAGGATTCATTTGCTGACCATTTTTGTAATACAGTGCCGTCGCTTTAGGGCCTAATAATTCAGAAGCTGTGCCAACTAATTCCATCACTTTATCAAAAGAGGCAACAGCATGATCAAACTGGTTTGCTGAAATATAAGCATGACCTAAGCTAAACCAAGCTTGGCTGTTTTCTGGCTCAGCTTGAACTTGCTGCTCCATCATTTGTACACGTTGAGCCATAATCTGCTCATTGCTCATACCTTGATGTGGCGAAGCTTCAGCTTGTGGCGGGGTAGCTAACTCCTGGTATGCACCAAGGGTTGAGTAAAAGTAACCTGAAACAGCCAAGACACCAACGGTCATAATTGATGGCCATAAGATCCCTTTTGCTTTTAATTTCGTATCTAAAGAATCGTCACCTGCAATCTTCATATCTTGCAGAAGGCCAATTTCTAGTTCTTTTTTAAGCGCGTCAAACTCTGTTTGATCAAGCAAGCCTTCTTCAAGTTCTTTAGCTAAAATGCCTGCGCGCTCGTTGAAGAGTTCAAGGTTAGTTTGCTTACGTACGCCTGATTCTTCAGCAGATAGCATTTTTTGCTGACGAAAATGAGGGATCCAAATCAGCATTAAGCTGATGAGTACGACAAGCGCAATAAATATCCAAAATGTGGTCATTGTTTCAATATTCACTTTTAGGTTGCTGAAAAAATAAAGCGGAACTGCCGCCTAACTTGAGTGCTAGATTATACGTAAAGATGATTCATTGAACAGTAATATACGATTTTACTTAGTCAGAATCCTTATAGTTGGGCACTGGTTCACAAATAAATAACCACCTTTGAAATCAAACGAAACTTAAATGAACTTTTTTAGTCATAGGCTTAGCTGTTATAACTGTGTGTTTTTAATCTCTATTTTTTTGAGAATGAGACTAGTGACCCAGTTTTGCATGAAATAGGCAGACATAAACAACAGCAAATACTAAAATATAACAAAATTCGTATTAGCTAATGTTAATGTAGCTGATATATAGCATTATGTTAGTTATGCGTTGGTTTGATTAGGTTCGGACCAACTTTTATCACACTGAGGAATACCCATGATCCCAGAACTTGGACACTTCTCGCTCATTATAGGTGTGGCATTTGCCATGCTATTAATGACCGTGCCGTTAATTGGTGCAGCCCGTAAGGACCAGTATCTCGTAAGATATGCTTGGCCGATTTGTTACGGTATGTTCTTTTTCATCGCTCTTTCAGTTATCAGCCTAGGCTATAGTTTTGCCGTTGATGACTTCTCTGTGGCTTATGTCGCACATCATTCAAACTCACAATTGCCAATCTTCTTTAAGATTGCAGCAGTGTGGGGTGGCCATGAAGGGTCACTTCTATTCTGGGTATTCTCTATATCTGTCTGGGCTGCATCAGTTGCATTGTTCAGTAAAGGTATGGAAGAAGTCTTTATCGCACGTGTTCTTGCGGTATTAGCAATGATCATTGTTGGCTTCTCTTTATTCATGCTAATCACTTCAAGCCCATTTGAGCGTATTTTCCCAATACCGATGGAAGGTCGAGATTTAAACCCAATGTTGCAAGATGTGGGCTTAATCTTCCATCCACCAATGTTGTACTTGGGGTATGTTGGTTTCTCAGTTAGCTTTGCATTTGCTATTGCTGCGCTTATGAGTGGTCGTCTAGATTCTGCTTGGGCTCGTTGGTCACGTCCTTGGACACTAGCAGCTTGGGTATTCCTAACAGGCGGTATCTCGTTAGGCTCTTGGTGGGCATACTACGAACTTGGCTGGGGCGGATGGTGGTTCTGGGATCCAGTTGAAAACGCATCGTTCATGCCTTGGTTAATCGGTACAGCGTTAGTGCATTCACTTATTGTGACTGAAAAACGTGGCGCATTCCGTAACTGGACCGTATTACTGTCAATATTCGCTTTCTCATTAAGCTTGCTAGGTACCTTTATTGTTCGTTCAGGTGTTTTAACATCAGTGCATTCATTTGCAGCCGATCCTAGCCGTGGTATGTTTATTCTGCTCTTGCTTGGCCTCGCAGTTGGTGGCTCCTTGACCTTGTTTGCGTTAAGAGCAAGTCAAATGAGCAGTCCTGCAAGGTTTGAACTCAAATCTAAAGAGACCTTCTTACTTGTATGTAATGTGTTATTAACTGTTGCAGCAGGTACTGTACTACTTGGTACGCTATATCCATTGCTAATTGATGCATTAGGTATGGGCAAAATCTCTGTAGGACCTCCATATTTCAACGCTGTATTTGTACCAATTGTACTTGTACTGTTTGGCTTCATGGGAATTGGCCCAATCATTCGCTGGAAAAAATCTAAAGCGGGTGAGATTAAACGCCAACTTATGATCCCTGCGATTGTGGCTGCAATTGTTGGTTTGGCAACACCATTTATCGCTGGTAACGAAATGAACCTTTGGGTTGCATTCGGTATTGCTGCTGCGACATGGGTAGCACTAGCAACCTTCAGAGCGGCATATAACCTAGTAACTGACAAAGAAGGTAAGTTCACCCTTAACAAGATTGGCCGTAGTGAAATGGGGATGATTATTGCCCATTTAGGTATTGCCGTATCAATTGTTGGTGCCACTATGGTGTCTAACTACTCGATTGAGAAAAGTGTTCGTATGGGCCCTGGTCTCAGTGAAGAGTTAGCGGGTTATACCTTCAACTATATTGAAACCAAAAACGTGGTTGGTCCTAACTACACCGCGCAACAAGGTCAGATTGAAGTTTATTACGATGACGAATTTGTTACATTGTTAAGACCTGATCGTCGTCAATACAATGTACGTACGATGGATATGACTGAAGCAGGTATTGATTGGGGCTTGTTCCGTGATCTATATGTGACTATGGGTGATCCATTGAGCATGACTCAATTTGCTGTACGTCTTAACTATAAACCGTTTGTTCGTTGGATTTGGTTTGGTTCAATCTTTATGATGGTCGGCGGTTTCTTAGCTGCATCAGACAAGCGTTACCGCGTTAAAGAAGCTAAAACTGCTAAAGAAGAAGCAGAACAAGCAAAATTAGCCACTGCTTAATATATCGGAGAAAGTATGAAAAAGTTGGTGCTGTTTATACCATTGGTATTGTTTTTGGGGATGGGAGTTTTTCTTTATCAGGGGTTATTCTTAAATCCACAAAAGCTGGATTCAGCACTAGAAGGAAAGCCGGTACCGGCTTTCCAACTTGAACGCCTTGAAACGCCGGGTGAAATGTTAACGCAAGCTGATTTAAAGGGTGAAGTGTCGATGATCAATGTTTGGGCTACATGGTGCCCGGCATGTAAATACGAACATCCTTTTTTAATGATGCTTGCGCGTAAAAATATTTTACCTATTTATGGTGTTAATTATCGAGATGAGCGTGCGCCAGCAATACGTGAGTTAAGTCGTGAAGGCGATCCCTACACGCTTAACATTTTTGATAAAGATGGACGTTTAGGTTTAGACCTTGGGGTATATGGAGCACCAGAAAGTTTCATTGTTGACCATAACGGTATAATCCGTTTCCGCTACGCGGGGCCAGTTGATAGTAATGTCTGGAGTGAAACACTCTACCCAATGATCCAACAGTTACAAGCTGAAGCTAAACAAGACGGAGTTTAATAATGAAAACATTGAAAATACTTGTTGGCTTGATGACAAGTTTAGTTTTAGCTTTTAATGTGATGGCAACGCCAGTAGATACTTATGAATTTAAATCTACCGATAACCAAAAGCGTGCGTTGAACTTAGCGCACTCTTTACGTTGCCCACAGTGCCAAAATCAGAACTTGATCGATTCTAATTCGCCAGTAGCCCAAGACCTCCGTCTTGAAGTCTACACCATGGTTGACGAAGGAAAGAGTGATGATCAAATAGTAGATTTTATGACAAGTCGTTACGGTGACTTTGTACTATATAAGCCAAGATTAGATCCTAAGACCTACATTCTATGGATTGGCCCATTTGTACTAATGCTTATTGCACTTTACATTGCATTGGTTGTTGTTCGTAAACAACGTGGTAAAGCAGCAAATGTGGAGCAAGAGTTAACTGACACAGATCGTGACGAGTTAGCCGCTTTATTAGCAAGCAAGCAACAGCGAGATGAAAAATGAACAAGATGATCAAATTGATCATGCTTGGTGCATTAGCGGTAAGTTTTACCGCTAATGCATATCCTGGAATGGAAAAACAGCAACAGCATGTTAGTCAATCAACACTTGATAAGATAAATGTATTAGCGCAGCCGTTTCCTATTGCACACATTGGTTTTAATGATGCCGAAGGCAATGAAGTTGATTTCGAAGCCCATAAAGGCAAAGTTGTTATCATTAATATGTGGGCGACCTGGTGTCCTCCGTGTGTAAGAGAGCTACCTGCATTAAATCGATTAGAGAAAACACTGAGTAAAGACGAATATGTGTTGATGCCAATCTCTATTGATGCAGAAGGCAAGAAGCAAGTTAGCCCTTTCCTTGATTCTATTGGTCTAGGTGCTTTTACTTCTTATTACGACCCAAGACAGAATTTACGAGAAGTATTTCCACTAGACACCATACCAGCGACCTTTATTCTAAATAAAGAAGGTGAATTGGTTGCTTATGTGCGTACTTATGTCGATTGGGATGATGAAAACGCTGTTGAGTTTTTACGACAGTTTCAATAAATTGCAATTAAAGTCTAACGATAGTGATATAAGGTTGCTTACTTAATAGACTAATCACACCTGAATTGATTAAAAAAGATCGTATTTGATGAAAAGATCATCATGCGATCTTTTTTTTGCTTTTTTATCACTAAAAGCCCTTGCGCTAAATCTTAACTTGCCTATAATGCGCATCCACTGACACGGCGACAGGCCAATAGCCTCAAGG
>NZ_JAUOQU010000054.1:0-7116 GCF_030547195.1 Shewanella sp. 6_MG-2023
TTATTATTGAGTTCGAAGACAGAATTGTGAAGCATATTAACTAAATTGCAGTTACACAGAATCTGTTACACCCTCTCTTCGAACTTAATCGCTTAACCTTCACCAAACCCGATGCCAAAGCCCCGAGCTGTAATATTCTTCATCAGTCATGCCACTCTTTCGCTGCTGTTCCTCAAAATGTTGTTTTACTTTTTGAAAGCGATGCTCAATAGATTCCAATCTGAGGTGAGCTAATTGTTGCTCAGATAGACCACTCGCTCGGAGTCTTTTTTCTAGTTCTTCAATTTTCCAATCTCTCATCCCTTGCATAAACTGCATGCTAATAGCATCTGACTTTAACTTACTTAGCTTACAAGTTCGGATGTCTAGCCGAGGCCCTCGATAAAAAGATCTAGAGTGATCGATGGCCCAAATTTTACCAAGATAAGCTTTTTTCCTGTCCGTCACTTCATTTGGGTCTTCAAATCTTTCATTCAGATCGACTAAAAGGTTGCCAGCATGCCTGTCAACATTGCCAATAATACAATCGAATGTTTTGATTTCTTTTATTTGGTGATTTTTATATTCGGCGGATCCCGGGTAAGGCAGGCTAAGAGCAGTTAAATCGTAAAGCACGACACTATTCTCTACCCATAATTGCAAACTGCCTTTTCTCAATTTTTTACTCGGTTTTAGCCCTTTTTTCCCTATTGGTATACTTCGAAGCACTGTCGCAGGAATAATATTAAGGCCAAGGTATTTTGAAATAATATATGCTGCTAATTCATTGTAGTAGCTATCGTAATACATTAAACCAACGTTACCTCTAGCATAATCTTTTACTGTTTTATCTCGAAAGGCGGCACGTATCTGTACACTATTTTTGACTAAACCTACCCTGCGAATTTCCATAATACTTTCTTTTGTCGTGAACGCTTTAGCAACACTTTTAGAAAGATTAATATCGCCATCATTTAATAAGTCAAAGATAACCGTTTCATCTCGGATTAAAGGAACGGTTACAGCGTGAGACAAGAAAGCGACTAAATATATCGTCAGAAAAAAAGCCATCTTCAAATATTGCATATTGCGCTCCTTCTATTCAATCGATGAGATATCACGCTGGTAAAGTCTATTTTTAAGGGCGATGGATTTCACTTATATCGATATATTTAGGCTCTTTAAGCCACAGATAACAAATCCGTTTATGACAATGCAACTACTTAAAATTAGTTAGCGCTTAGCAAGACATCAGAATTAAAACAGGTATTAATCATGCTCATTGACCAATTGCTTATGCTTGCGAGCAAGGTTAAATGACAATATTATCCAAAACAGGGAAAGCACCAGATTAACCGCCGCAAACTCATAATGATCAAGCTTGAATACTTTAAGGCCAATAAAGATGATCACCACATGAGCCAAATCTCCCAAACGCCAACAAAATGCATCGATCACAGTCTTCCCTTCAAAAATTTGTTGCTGATTTAAAGGCAGAAACAGTGCATGCCGGGCAGTATTTTGTAATGAATAATCTATGCTATTTTCAGCAATCTTTATTAGCTTAAATAGGGTGAATATAGGGATAAAAGTCGCTAATCCATAGCCCACAAAAGCGACAAAGGGTAAAATTAGAATGGCACCATGTATATGGATCCACTGGAATATTCGAGAAACCAGTAATAGCTGAATTATCATGCTGAATAAGTTTACCCAAGTGTAAAAGTCACTGTAAAACTCACCTATAATCAGTTTGACATCGGCTCCCTGCTGCGCATGAATTTGCACCCATTTGGCCAGAATGTATTCTCCTGTAGTATTCACACAGTTGAGTAACACTACAAACCCAGCAATCACCAACAAGTAACGATTATTCAGTACGGTATCAAAACCTGCTTTGAATGAATGACCATGGTAGTCATTTGTTTGTTTTTTTTTAGATTTCAGTCCAATTAATTTGGGTAACCACATGGTCGCGATAAGTAAAACCGCAGCGACGAGCATCAAGCCTTCAGCGCCAACAAGCTTAAATAGATGTTTGCTAATTTGCGCACCTAATAATGATCCTAAAGATGCCCCTGCTGCAATAAAAGCAAACAAGCGTTTACCCTCATCTGGACTGTAAATATCTGCAGCATAGGCCCAGAACTGGGCAATTAACAGCACATTGATCACACCTAGCCAAACGAAGAAAGGGATTGAAATAGGCACCTTAAACAAATAAAGCCCCCAGAATAATAACAAGCTCACAGCCACAGCTAAGGTGACTCGGGGCAATATTTCATTCGTTCCCTGAGTCCTTATCCAGCTAGCGTATAAAGGCACCAATATCATTAACACCAATGCTTGAATCGCTATCGTGTAAGTGCGTATTTCAGCGGTGTGTTCAGAGAGGATGAGTGCTTCACGGATAGGCTTTAAAATGTAATACAGCAACAGTAGCAAACAGGCGTAAGCGGAGAGCATCAAGGTTGACTTACCTTCTCCCGGTTGCACATGAGTAAACAATCTCATTAAGCGTTCTAGGTAACTTAAGTCGTTCCTGCTGTTTGCTTCCATACCTGTAAATAATACCTTGTTTACTTTCAGGGTATCGAAAAGCTTAGCAGAGGCATGTGTACTGTCAAATATGTAAAGCTAAAGGCAACACTCATCCCAGCGACGTAAAGATATTGATTGAGAGGATTTTTTATCGTCTAAAAATCCGATATGGCTAATTGATTTAATACATTAATTTAGCAAGAACAATTCAAATAAGTCCGTCAACAATAGTCGATGAATCTGATTGATTTCGTCGTTTTAACACACCTGATACGGATCAGGATTTCAACACAAAGTTTCAATGTAACGCGGCTAAATTTAGCTGTGTTCACTCGTGGTACTCGCCAGACTTGAACCGGCACGCCCTATTTTAAAACGATGAGGGATTGTTATATCTTGTCATTCATTTAGCAAATTTCAGATACAAAAAAGCCTCAACTAATGTTGAGGCATTTTGGCACCATACTGACGTATATTTTTGATAATAAAACTGATGGTACCCGAGGCCGGACTTGAACCGGCACGCCCTATTTTAAAACGATGAGGGATTGTTATATCTTGTCATTCATTGAGCAAATTTCAGACACAAAAAAGCCCCGACTAATGTCGAGGCTTTTTTGCACCATACTTACGTATGTAATATGGTACCCGAGGCCAGACTTGAACTGGCACGCCTATTAAGCGAGGGATTTTAAATCCCTTGTGTCTACCGATTCCACCACTCGGGCAAACTTGTTGTAACTTGTCGAAACAAGCTACGGAATCTGTTTTCAATTGCTGCAATTGCTTGCTGCCGCTGAACTTGGTGCATACTTTACTGGTTTTTCAGAATGGATCAATAAAAAAATGAAACTTATTGTTCAAGTGCTGACTTTGCAATCAATTCGTCTAAAAACATAGCTAAATTAGCCCTTTTAATTAAATATTTCACTTAAGCATGCAAAATATTCTGCACTGTCGATTTTATTACTGGTAATAAATCTTCAGCAAACCATGGATTTTTTGCTAACCAAATATTGTTGCGAGGACTTGGATGAGGCAATGCAATGATGCCCGAAGGTAAATTACGCCAATGTTTAACAGTTTCTGTCAGCGTTTGTTGCCTGTTTGGCAAGTGATAGTCTTGAGCATACTTGCCTATAAGCAAAGTTAACTTCACATCAGTTAAGTGGTTAAGTAAGGGTTGCCGCCACGTTTGGGCGCACATTTTCATTGGCGCTAAATCACCGTTTTTCCCCTTACCGGGATAACAAAAGCCCATGGGTAAAATCGCAATCTGTTTAGGGTCGTAAAGGGTGTCTTTGTCGATGCCTAACCAATCTCGTAACCTGTCACCACTTTTATCATCAAACGGGATGCCAGACTTATGCACCGCAAGGCCTGGAGCTTGCCCAGCAATAAGAATACGCGCTAGCGGATCAATTTGAATCACTGGGTTAACGCCATGGGGCAACGCATGCTGGCAAAGCTGGCATTGACGTACTTGTGCAACTAACGACGTTAATGACGCTGCAGGCATAACGCTCCCCTATCCTGTTTATAAATTTAACTATCTGGGTCTAAATATAAGCGACGATTGTTAATCCAATAACTGCTGTTGAATGGTGGCTAATTGCTGCTGGATATGAATAAACTGAGGTCGCATCGCTACGTCAGCCTGCAAACAACTAGACACTATTTGGCTTAATTGGCTAATGATCTGACTATCTGCAGTTGCTAACCTTAGCTGGTTATTATCATGGCCTGTAAATTCATTAAAATGCCCCAATACGTCATCTAGCATATTACCTAATGCTCTGACTTCAATGGCTTGCATATACGCTGCTTGCTCTACTGCAAGCGCTGACAAGTCCGTTGCTGCGCCAAAATCACCAAATAGCATATTGGCATCACTATCAATCATGGTGTTGTGAGCGTATATATCGCCATGACTGACTTTATGTTGATGTAAATGGGCTAGCGCAGCTGCCATACTGCGCATAACGGTGACGATTTGCCTTAGGGATATATCCATGTCATCACAAAAGGTATCGCGAGTACAGGTTTCCAGTGACGGCGGTAAACCCAAGTTGTAATAACGCTGAGGAATGAGCTCCATGACTAAACCAAGATTGTCAGCATCAGCAATAAAGCCAAGTACGCCAATTAAATTAGGATGAAAGCCTGCTTGCAAACAGCAATGTAATTCATCTTTTGGGTAACCATCTGATGTCACCGCACCTCTGAATATTTTCACCGCTACGTCCAGTGCTGTGCCAGAGTCCTGCTGCCATTGTGCTTGATAAATCACCCCTGAAGCGCCTTGGCCTAATTGCTCCCCTAATGATAACTGCGCCATTGGCGTTAACGCACAACCACTATTAACAGCAGCGTCATCACTATTGATAACAGGCGCTGTTATAGGATTGCCACTAAATGCCAACCAAGCTAAATTGGGCAGTTTGAATAACCAATCTGGAATAACAGTCAATTCATTGGCTGAAATACGTAATAGCTCTAGTGATGTACATTGACTCATTGATGGCGGCAAATTGTTGAGCTTATTGCCTGCCATGGCAAACTTCTGTAGTCGATGTAGCTTGCCAATGGATTGAGGTAATTGCTCAATGTTATTGTCAGTGAGAATTAACCAGCGGGTATCAACAGGAAAACAATCTTCGGCAACTGTAGTTATTTGATTGGCTTTAAAACCGATCATTTCAAGCTTTGGGCATTTAGCAATGACATCTGGGATGTCAGTAAAACAATTAAACGATAGGAATAAAATTTTAAGCTGTTGCAACTGCTCAAACTCATCAGGTAGCGATGATAAACGGTTATTCGACAAATCAAGCACTTCAAGGGAATCAGCAAGCTTAATAATTTCCATGGGAAAACTGGTTAACCCTTCAGCTATCTGTAATCGTTTTATCTTGTTTTGGTGTAATTCACCAGACTGTAATTGAGCTAAAGTATGCAATGGAAATATCCTAAAATAAGCAGTAAGTCGCAATGGCGCTCATGATAAGCCAAACAGATAAACAAGTTAAGGCAAACCTCAGTAAACTGATTTACTATAACGCACAATAAACCTGCAATTAATAAAGGCTCAAAGCCACTATGCCAGCACTTAACAGCATCACTTTTTTCAGCCGCTTTGAAACAGACATTCTGTCAGGCGCTAAAACTATTACCTTACGCGATGACAGTGAATCCCACTTTATTGCAGGTGAAACGTTAACCGTATCCACCTTTGAGGAAGATAAATGGTTTTGCGACATCAAGGTTATTTCCGTTAATACAGTGCCATTTACACAATTAACCGACTTGCATGCGCAGCAAGAAAATATGCCCTTGGCAGTATTAAAAACCTTAATACAGGAAGTGTATCCGGGTATTGAACAGCTTTATGAAATCAAATTTAAGGTCGTAACCCCTTAAATAAGCACATAACAAAGGAATGTAACATTGCACTATCTAACACTAATATTTTTATGGCCTATTTATTTAGTACAGGCTATTTGGGTAAAAAAAACCACCATAAAATTACCAGAGCCAAGCGGCGAGCGCGTTAATGCCTCATGCCGTTCGCCACAATTGTCGCTACTGATCCTAGGTGACTCTGCTGCAGCGGGAGTTGGGGTAAGCCACCAGCAACAAGCACTGGCGGGAAACATGGTTAAGCGGCTCTCTAATGATTATCAGCTCAATTGGCAACTGGTGGCCCAAAGTGGCTATAGCACCCAAAACTGCCTCAATAAAGTCAAACTCATGACCCATAAAAATCAGCTAACAAAAGCAGATGTTATTGTTATCTCTCTGGGCGTAAATGATGTGCTGAGTCCAATATCGGCAAAAACATGGATATTACAATTAAGTGAGTTGTGCGCATTGATCACATCAAAGTTAGGTGGAACACAAATTATCATTACTAATGTGCCTCCAATGGATCGATTTCCAGCGTTACCACAGCCTTTTAGGTGGTTTTTAGGCGCAAGAAGCCGAGAGTTCAACTTAGCTCTTTCTAATTGGGTTCAAACAAGCTCACTGCCATGCGAACAACTTAATATGGAATTGACGTTAGCTGATGCGCCAATGGCCATTGATGGGTTTCATCCAAGTGAGGTTATTTATGCCCACTGGGGACAACAAGCATGCGACATGATTAAGGTGAAAGCGTAAGCCAGACTTCAACCACACCCCTTCAAAATAACTTTAAGAAATGAAATTGATATAGCCAAATTGCAAACACAAAAAAGCCCCAACTAATGTTGAGGCTTTTTCGCACCATACTCTTTAATACTAAAAGTCGTATATAAACGCTTTATAGAAGAATAATGGTACCCGAGGCCAGACTTGAACTGGCACGCCCTATTTTAGAACGACGAGGGATTTTTTAGTAAAATCATTCATTCCAACAAATTTCAGATACAAAAAAGCCCCAACTTAAAACGACGAGGGATTTTATCTTTCGCCAACGCTCGAATTACAGGCACAAAAAAGCCCCAACTAATGTTAAGGCTTTTTCGCACCATACTCTTTAATACTAAGTCGTATGTAAGCGCTTTATAGAAGAATAATGGTACCCGAGGCCAGACTTGAACTGGCACGCCCTAT
>NZ_JAUOQU010000055.1:0-6077 GCF_030547195.1 Shewanella sp. 6_MG-2023
CTTACCGACAACGGTGATGGCACCCATAGCTTTGCGCCAAATGAAAACTTCAATGGTGATTTACAGCTCGATTTCGGCGTCAGCGATGGCACGGTAACCACACCAGCTAACATCGACATTGCGGTTACGGATGTCAACGATGCACCGGTTGCGGGTTCAACCTCATACACAGTTAACGAAGACGGCCAAATCACCATTAGCGCTGAGCAGCTATTAGCGAACTCAAGCGATGTGGATGGCACCGTCAGCCTAGACTCAGTGTCATACTCTGGTACCGACGGCATATTAACGAATAATCTTGATGGCTCGGTCACTTTCTTCCCTAATGAGAACTTCAACGGCGAAATCAGTCTTGATGTGGTGGTTATCGATGATGACGGCGCGACCGCTGAAACCACCGCAGGCATCACCACACTCGCGGTCAATGATGTGCCATTGGTTGATGGTAACCTGGCTTACAATGTCGATGAAGATGGCACCATTACTCTCAGCCAAGAACAATTACTTGCCAATGCATCTGATGTAGACGGTGATGATTTAACCGCTGAAGGGCTTAGCGTTGCTGGTAACGCAACAGTTGTGGCGAATGACGATGGCAGCTTTACGATTACCCCAGATGCGGACTTTAATGGCGACTTAGACTTAAGCTTTGATGTCTCAGATGGCACCACCACAGTGGCCACCGGTGTTGATTTAACCGTTAACCCAGTCAACGATGCACCGATTGCGGGTGCCGATATTTATATTCAAGCAGAAGAAGATCAAACCGTTGGCGTTAGTCTTCGTGAAGAGCCTGCTATTCGCCTCGATGCACAACCTGAGTTTGGTATTGTGCAAGCCAATATCAATGATGAATGGGTGACGTTAGAGGTAGGACAAGAATTCGCGCCTGATACTGAAGTACGCTTTGTTGCTGATGAAACCGCAGTTACTGATTCTACTCATACCAGTCAAATCGGTACCTTCGATGATAATGCGACAGTTGATGATTGGGGCACAGAAATAGATTCACATACCCGTGAATTTACTGATGGCGACTTAGTAGTTACCACCCAGAGTACAGATGGGCCGTTAGGCGCTTGGAATGGTAATACTCATATTGGCCATGGTATTGGCGATACCGATAGACAAGGTTTAAGTGGTGATGAGCAGCTAGTTATTAATGTTGAAGGTCAAGATATTAATGAAATCAGCTTCGAACTAGATGGCTTAGGTGGTTGGTTTGTTGAAGGATCTAAAAACTTCACTGAAGTAGAAATTAGGGCTTTTGATGCCGATGGTAACCTCATCGACTCACAAACTTATCATAAAGATGATAATAGTAGTTTCGAGCATACGTATACCCTTACCACGGATGAACCCGTAGCACGATTTGAGTTAGGCACAATTGAAGGTAACGGCACTTATGTGGTGCAGAATATGTCTGTATCGCAGACGTTACCTGATGATGTGGTCTTTACATCGATTGCCGTAGATGGCACTGAAGTAACAGAAACAATTGAGCTGAACCTTCACGCTGGTGATCAAGATATCGATTTATCTGCAGAGCTTCCTGTTGTGACAAGTTCAGAAGGGGCAGATGGTTTTGCTTCTATTGTGATAACCGAGGAGCAGTTGCTTGCGCAAGCTTCTGATATTGATAGTGAAAATCTCGATATCATTAATCTTGAGTTAAACGATGAGAATGCAACGCTAACCGACAATGGTGATGGCACTTGGACCCTTACCCCAGATGAGAATTTCTCGGGGGATATTGACCTAACTTATCAAGTGACTGATGGTGAGTTAGTTGATGACAATACTATCCATATCAACTTTGCTGAGGTCAATGATGCACCAATTGCATCTGGACCAATAGTCCTTAGCACTGAAGAAGACAACTCTATTAGCTTCACTGATGCTGATTTACTTGCGAATGCATCTGACATTGAAGGTGATGATTTATCTATTCAAGATGTGAGTTACAGCGGTAATGCCGGTGAGTTAATTACCAATGACGATGGTAGTTACACCTTTGTTCCCAACGAAAATTTCAATGGTGACGTCGACTTAAGTTATGGCATTAGTGATGGTCAAGATGTTACAACCAATAATATTGATTTAACTGTTATCCCTGTTAATGATGTCCCTGTTGCAGGGGCGCCATTAGATTTACAAATGCTCAATGATGGCACCATGACCATTAATGCATCTAGCTTATTGTCAGGTGCAAGTGATGTTGATGGCGATATTCTTCATATTGAAGATTTAGTGCTGACCAATCAGCTGGATGGTACTTTGGTCGACAACGGTGACAATACCTTTAGCTTCACGCCAGCAGAAGGATTTACCGGCAATGTGTCTTTGTCATTCGAGGTTAGTGATGGCCAAGCATCTGCTCCTAGTTCATTAAATATTACCGTTGAAGAATACAACGAAGGCCCTGAAGTCTCTGGCCCAGTTGCGGTAACTGTGGATGAAGACGGCAGTATTACCCTATCTCAAGAAGAATTACTCGCCAATGCCAGTGATGTCGATGGTGATTCTCTGGCCGCAACCAATCTTGTTACCAACGATGAAAATGCGACTGTCGTACAAAATGACAATGGCAGCTTTACGATCACCCCAAGTGAAGATTTCAATGGTGACATCCAATTTACATACGATGTGACTGATGGTATTGAAACGGTTGCCACTGAATTAGATCTAACGGTTACGCCAGTTAATGATGCTCCAGATGTTCCTGATCTTTCATTTAATACCATGGAAGATGAAGCTATAACGGTTACTACCGAGCAGTTACTGGCTCAAGCAACGGATATAGAAGGCGATGAGTTATCTGTTGTTAATGTCACATCGCAAGATCCAAACGTTGAAGTCATTGATAATGGCGATGGGACTTATACGCTAACCCCACAAGCGGAATACAGCGGTACCGCCAGCTTGAGCTTTGATGTCAGTGACGGCACTGATGTGGTTTCGGCCGATATTAGTCTTAATGTTGAGTTTGTAAATGATGTCCCTGAAGCTGGGCCTATTGTTGCTTCTGTAGACGAAGATGGCACAATTTTAGTTACTCAAGAAATGCTACTTGAAAATGCATCAGATCAAGATGGTGATTTCTTAAGAGCCGATGGTTTACAAACTAACGATCCAAATGCGACCGTTGTCGATAATGGCGACGGTACCTTTAGCGTTACGCCTTCTGCTGATTTTAATGGCGATATTGTCTTTAGTTATGATGTTTCGGACGGTGAAACTGACACACCTACAGAGCTGACTCTGACAGTTAATCCAATTAATGACGCGCCTGAAGTGCAGCCGCTTAATTTTGCAATTCAAGAAGATGGAACATTAATCTTCACAGAAGAGCAATTATTGGCACAAGCGACAGATATCGAAGGTGATGAGCTTAGTATTACTGATGTATCTTACAGCGCAGATGAAGGTACATTGACGAATAATGGCGACGGTACTTACAGCTTCACTCCGAATGAACATTTTAGTGGCAATATTGAGGTCGATTTTAGTGTGTCAGATGGCACAGATGAGGTATCACAAAGTATTGGTGTTGCCATCGAAGCCGTTGCTGATGCTCCTGACTTAACAGTAACAACGGGTGATGGCGATGTCGTCACTGATGAAGTGATTGTGGTAGAGCCCGGTTCAACCACGCAACTTAATATTGATGCAAGTCTAGTGGATCAAGACCTTTCTGAAACCCTTACGGTTGAAGTAAATGGTTTACCAGAAGGTTCAGTACTGACCTATGACGGCGAAGCGCTGTTTGACGAACAAAGCAGCGGTATTACCAGTTACGACAATACCGATATTACCGTGACGTTCCAGGGCGAAACTGCCGGATATCAAAATACGGCGGGTTACTATACCGTTGATGAAGAAGGTAATATTACAGGGGTACAAATTGGTTTTGAAAATGCTTCTGAAGTGGGCTCTGGCGGTGAATTAATCCCAGGTGAATCATCCTTCACGTTTGATGTCGAGGCGGGTGAAAGCTTCAATCTATTTGTGATCCCAAATGGTTTCAATCGTAATGACTTTGAGAATATGCAGGACGGTACATTTGAGTTCCGCGATGCCGATGGTAACCCTGCGACTATCGACTCAGTCGACCCGCGATTGGTTCACATTAGTGAAGATGGCGTCGAAACGCCGATTTTAAGTCAATTTGGTGATGCGATTTTCCATGGTGGCAGCAATAGCAATCTTAACGAAGATGGCATAGAGCATACGAGAACCACACTGAATGAAGATGGCGATATTGTTTACGGTGTTGAAGATCTCTTTGGCGGCGGAGATCAAGATTTTGATGACTTCACATTTACCATTGATGTTGGTGAAACAAATAGCCAAATTTTCCAAGGTGAAATTGTTGTTGGTGAAGATGGCAGCGTTGTTATCCCAACCACTGTGTTGGATCAAAACCTTGCAGTTACCTTCCCTGAGGATTACACCGGTTCAGCATCGTTAGAGATCATCGCAACAGCCACTGAACTGTCAAATGACGATCAATCTAGTACTGTTCAAACGATAAACTTTGAAGTTGACCATGCACCTGATTCTGATGCAGTTACCGCACAGGTTGATGAAGATGGCTCAATCACTATTACTCAAGCTGATTTATTAGCGAATGCGACCGATCTTGATGGTGATGATTTAGTTGCCGTTAATGTCAGCTCTGATGATGACAATGTCACATTGGTCGACAATGGTGATGGAACATACACAGTTACCCCTGATGCGGACTTCAACGGTGAAGTATCGTTTAGCTTTGATGTCAGTGATGGCGATCAAATCGTCTCCACTGAATTAAATCTAAGTGTTAACCCTGTTAATGATGCTGCTCTAGCGCAAGATCAAAGCTTTAGCATGAACGAAGACGGCGTGATCATCATTACCGATGAGCAACTGCTTGTTGGTGCCACCGACATTGAAGGTGATAATTTAACTATCGCCGATGTGAGTTACACAGGTACCGATGGTGTGCTCACCGACAACGGTGATGGTACCCATAGCTTCGCGCCAAATGAAAACTTTAATGGTGATGTGCAACTTGAATATGGGGTAAGCGATGGAACTGAAGTGACCCCAGCTAACATTGATATCGCTGTTGCCGATGTTAACGATGCACCGGTAGCGGGTTCAACTTCATACACAGTCAACGAAGATGGCCAAATCACCATTAGCCCTGAGCAGTTATTGGCAAACTCTAGTGATGTTGATGGTAGCGTTAGTTTAGATAGCGTGAGCTACTCAGGCACCGACGGTATTCTGGTTCAAAACTCGGATGGCTCAGTGACCTTCTCGCCAAACGAGAACTTCAATGGTGATATTAGCCTCGATATCTCAGTCATCGATGATGATGGGGCAGTGGCGCAAACCACAGCAGGCATTGAAGTCATTGCGGTGAATGATGCACCCGTTTCGGGTGATCTGGCTTACAGTGTTGATGAAGACGGCAGTATTACCCTGTCTCAAGAGCAATTGTTAGCCAATGCCAGTGATGTAGACGGTGATGACTTAACTGCTGGAAATCTAACTGGCGGTAACAACGTTACTATCACAGAAAACGACGATGGTTCATTTACCCTGACTCCTGATGCAAACTTCCATGGTGAAATGGATATAAGCTTTGATGTCTATGACGGTGGAACCACAGTTCAAGCCAACATTGATCTGACTATTAACCCTATAAATGACACAACAGTAGGAGTGGAAGATCAAGCTTACACTGTCGAAGAAGATGGAACCTTAATCTTCACTGATGAGCAATTGCTTACGGGCGCAACAGACATCGATGGAGACGACTTATCCGTTAGTGGTGTTGAATACAGTGGTACCGAAGGTGTATTCACTGATAATGGCGATGGAACATATAGTTTTGCGCCAAATGAGAACTTTAATGGTCAAGTTGAACTTAGCTTCTCGGTCACTGATGGAAAAGAAACCGTTGGCGCTAATATCGATATTACAGTAACTGATATTAATGATGCACCGGTAGCGGGTTCAACCTCATACACAGTCAACGAAGACGGCCAAATCACCATTAGCGCTGAGCAGTTATTAGCGAACTCAAG
>NZ_JAUOQU010000056.1:0-5066 GCF_030547195.1 Shewanella sp. 6_MG-2023
AAAACAACAATACCTAATGCTGATAATTTGAGTTATTAGCTGCAACATATCAGCGTGAGCGGTGAGTGTGGACGAATGCCAATGTGAAAGTAGGTCATTGCCAAGCGCATAATTTATCTTACTTTTTAAAAGTAAGAACAAAAGTTACGAATAATCCCTGACTCTACGAGTCAGGGATTTTTTCGTTTACGACTTTCGATCAATATAGGGTGAAGTAGGGTGCAATGTCTGTGTTTATAAAGCAACGCTTTATACAGACATGAAAGGCGGAGGATTTAGCCGCAGCTGAACAACGCCAAGTGCCTAATATTTCTCGATAGAGAATCGATAAAGCCCTGACTTAACAGTCAGGGCTTTTTTCGTTTCAGGCCAAAAGAATAAACCCTAATGCTGATAACTTGAGTCATCAGCTGTTAGATAATATCGTGAGCGGTGAGTGTGAGCGATTGCCTATGTGAAACTAGGGGGGAATGTCTGTGGTTATAAAGCAACGCTTTATACAGATATGGAACGCGAAATATTTATCCGCAGCTGAACATCGCAAGCGCCTAATTTCTCTCGTAAGAGAGTCGATAAAGTCCTGATTTAACAGTTAGGGCTTTTTTGTATTTGGGGAAAAAGAATAAATCCTAACGCAGATTACTTGAGTCATTTACTGCTACATATCGGCGTGAGCTGCGAGTCTGGGCGAATGCCCATGTGAAAGTAGATTACCGCCAAGCGCCTAATATCACTCATTAAAGAGTCGATAGAGCCCTGACTTAATAGTCAGGGCTCTATCCGTTTTCGGGGAAAGTGAAATATGTACTAACCATGAGAGCTTGAATCATCACCTGCTAGATAATATTGTTCGGTGAGAGTGGGAAAATGTTCATGACAAAGCAGACCTTAATGCTGATCTAAATTCAGCAAGGCTTTATAGCGACTCTACACAGATATAAAGTACGAAGGGTTTATTTGTTGATCAACATCAACAAGCGTCTAATCAGTATCAAGCCCGATATTATGTAGCGGGCTTTTTCATTTCTGGCTTTCAATATATATGTCTATGGATATTATTTTAATAGAAGACAAATTAAGCTCCCGGTGCTCAATAGGCAAAGTTTTATAGGTTTTTTAGAGATATTGATATGACACGAGTAGTGCTAAGACGTTTTGATATAAAAACCTACGGGATGTAGTAATTTATTAATCAAAAGAGACTTATTTCGCCATTTGTATATATCTTAAGTACAATAGTGTTCATTATTTTTCGTTAGAACTATGCCTTTATGCCTGTAAGTTTAGCTCCCCATAATACCTTGGCCTTAACACAATGTTGCGACGCTATTGTTGAAGTTGACTCAAAAAAACAACTGATTTCAGTCGTTTCTAAGCTTGTCAGTGAATCTAAGCCTATGTTGATCTTAGGCGGTGGCAGTAATGTTGTATTTACCGATGATTTCAATGGCACCATTATAAAAGTGCTTACAAAAGGAATTAAGGTCGTTGAAGATGAGTTTAATTTCATCTTATCAGTTCAAGCAGGTGAAAATTGGCATGATTTTGTTGAATACTGTTTAGAAAATGGCATTAACGGCTTAGAGAATCTAGCGTTAATTCCAGGCACAGTTGGCGCCGCGCCTATTCAAAATATTGGTGCTTACGGTGTAGAAATCGATAATTTCTGCTCTCAAGTAGAATACTATGACTATACGACATCTCAGTTGATAACCCTTGATGCAGATCAGTGCCAGTTTGGTTACCGAGATTCAATTTTTAAACACCAGCTTAAGGATAAGGCTGTCATCACCGAGGTTGAATTTAGATTACCTAAGTTGTGGGCGCCTAATCTTGAATATGGACCACTAAAACACTTACAGGATGACAGTGTTAGCGCACAAATAATATTTGAAACAGTATGTGATGTGAGGCAAAGTAAATTACCGGATCCTAAGGTACTTGGTAATGTTGGTAGTTTCTTCAAAAACCCGATTATTTCAGCTAAGCAGTATCTTGAGTTATTAACCGAATTTAGTGATCTTGTCGGCTACGCGCAAACTGACGGCACGATTAAAATTGCCGCAGGTTGGTTAATTGATGAAGCTAATTTAAAAGGCTTTACAGTAGGCCGTGCTGCCGTGCATACCAAGCAAGCACTAGTGCTCGTTAACCTCGGTGGGGCAACGGGTAATGATATTTGTCAATTAGCTCATGCGGTGATGAATAAAGTTTACGATAAATTTAATATAAATTTAGAACCGGAACCAAGAATTATTGGCTCAAAAGGCGAGGTAGATATCTGATATGAATGGTCATTGGGTTAAAAAGAAACAGATCCTAGCTTTGCTTGATCATAGTGATTATGTCTCTGGTGAGCAAATTGCTCAAAAAGTGGGTTTATCACGCACCGCGGTAAACAACCACATCAGCCAGTTACTTGATTATGGCGTAGATATATACAGTGTTAAAGGCAAAGGCTATAAGTTATCTAACCCATTACCATTATTTGATGAGGCAAAACTATTGGCTGCAATAGATAATCGTTGCTTTTATTTTGATGACATTAACAGCACCAATGCCTTTATGTTGCAACACGCTGATGAATTGAAAACAGGTGATATTTGTATCGCTGAATATCAATCTGCAGGTAGGGGGAGGCGAGGACGTAATTGGGTATCTCCCTATGGGCACCATGTTTATGCTTCAATTTTTTGGCGCTTAAATCAAGGTATGAATGCAGCAATGGGCTTAAGCTTAATTGTTGGCTGCTCTATTGTAAAAACCTTAGAGAAATATGGTGTAGAAAATTTAGGCTTAAAATGGCCCAATGATATTTATAAAGATAATAAAAAATTAGCAGGCATTTTAATTGAATTGTCTGGCCATTCCTTGGATGAATGTAATTTAGTGATCGGTTTTGGCATTAACATGAGTATGTCTAATAAGCATGCTGAAGCTATTGATCAACCATGGAGTGACTTGAGTGCTTTAGCGGAGATTCCAAATAAAACTGATTTAATGATTGATTTACATCAACAACTTAAATCAGATTTACGCCTATTTGAATTACAAGGCTTAACGCCTTTTATACCGCAATGGGAAAAACATGATTTATTCATTCATAAAGAAGTGGATTTGATCATGGCACCTCATTCTCTATCGGGGATCTGTCGAGGAATTGATCAACAAGGCGCTATTTTATTGGAGATTAATGGCAACTTTACATCACACATTGGTGGCGAAATTAGCTTGAGGGCATCTGCCAAACAACCGTATTTATTTACGTAAAAGCACTTGGTCTACAAGGTGGTTCTGGGCTTTTTTTAAAATGAGGTTAGCGCGGGCACGACTGGGTTTGATGTTTGACTGTAAATTGGGGCCGTTAATTGTGTCCCAAATATTCGCTGCCGTAGCATTCGCTTCTTCATCAGACAGTGTCGAATAGTGATGGAAAAACGACTCAGGATCACTGAAAGCCCCTTGTCGGAATTTCAAAAAGCGTTGCTGGTACCAGTGTTTTAACAGTGACTCTTCAGCATCGACATAGATAGAGAAGTCGACATAATCTGACAAAAAGGTACTTTTATGATCAGGTGATGGATCTAATGATGTCTGTAATACATTAAGGCCTTCGATAATCAAAATATCGGGCTGATTAATTTCTTGGACACTATCCGTTAACCTATCGTAGCTGACATGAGAATATAACGGTGCCGATACGGATTCATCGCCAGCTTTAATGCTGGAAATAAAATCAATCAACATTTTCATGTCGTAACTTTCAGGAAAACCTTTGCGCTTAAGCAAATTACGTTGTTTAAGTTCTGCTAACGGGTATAAGAAGCCATCGGTGGTGACTAATTCGACTTTTGGGTGCTCTGACCAGCGTTGTAATAATGTTTGCAAAATACGTGCAGTGGTACTCTTACCGACTGCAACACTGCCTGAGATACTAATGATGTAAGGTGTTTTTGTCGGTTTATGACTTAAGAACTGATCAAGCACTTCACTGCGTTGATGTTTGGCACTGATAATCAGGTTGAGTAGGCGACTTAAGGGCAAATAAATATCCGTCACTTCATCGAGTGACAGTTGCTCATTCATGCCTCGAAGGTTTTCTAATTCTTCTTGGCTTAGTGTTAAAGGCACCGAATTACGTAATTCAGACCATTGTTGGCGCTGAAAAGAAAAATAAAGTGCTTGCTGAGATAATTTATTTGATGTCATAACGTCCTTTCCTTAGATCAGGCACAGTACACCAACAATATATATTGAACAATAGAAAATGCATTGATAGTTTTAGCAATAGTTTAAATCGAGGTATTTTTGAACGCAGTTGTTAAATTGAGCCTAAAAAAGCGACATTTAAGACTTTTTTTATCTTTTTTATGCTTTTGCTATTGCACTTGTGCCGACATTTACCTAATATCCGTTTCCGAAATGATTAGCCGGCATAGCTCAGTTGGTAGAGCAACTGACTTGTAATCAGTAGGTCCCGAGTTCGACTCTTGGTGCCGGCACCATTTTTCTGGAGGGGTTCCCGAGTGGCCAAAGGGATCAGACTGTAAATCTGACGGCTCAGCCTTCGAAGGTTCGAATCCTTCTCCCTCCACCATTTTTAAAGGTAGTTAGGTAGCCTTAAACAGGTTGCGCGGATGTCGTATAATGGTATTACTCCAGCCTTCCAAGCTGATAACGCGGGTTCGATTCCCGCCATCCGCTCCAAATTGCTGAACGACTTGATTGCTTAATATCTCTGTCAGAGTTATTAAGTCAATCAAATCCTTTAAATCAGCACGTCCTGTCTTATGCTAAACTAATCTCCTAAACTAATCGATTCGATGTCATTCAATGCATCGGATTTTTTCTATATGTGTTTTCATTACCAAGACTCTGGGTTGAGGCAATATCATGGCTAAAGAAAAATTTGAACGTAGTAAACCACACGTAAACGTGGGTACAATTGGTCACGTTGACCATGGTAAAACAACTCTTACAGCAGCTATTTCAGCTGTATTGTCAAAAGTATATGGTGGTGAAGTTAAAGATTTCGCACAAATCGATAACGCTCCAGAAGAGCGTGA
>NZ_JAUOQU010000057.1:0-4793 GCF_030547195.1 Shewanella sp. 6_MG-2023
TTCTTATCCCCTTCATCACCACAATCTACTGTACAAGGTGGTGAGATCGGTGTGCCCTCATTAGGCGGTAGCGGTTTCTGAGTCTCAGAATCAGACCCACACGCTGTAAGTAACATACAGATAGTAATAAGTAGTATTTTTTTCATGTCATTTCTTAGTTGGGCGGGGAGTAATAAAAGTGAGTTAAAGTGTTAAAATCTTATTCAACTCTAAAGTAATGTACATTCTAAACAGAAGGCACTTATGAGTTAAGCGAAACGCTGGTAGCAGCATAGAAAACGCTAACATTCTCACAATTGTGCTCAAGTCCTTTCACACAATTTTCAATCAACATAACAACAAAGCAAATCAGCAACTTTTGTTTTGCTGTTTGAGCTAAAAAATCAAGAGAAGTATTGATGATTTTGAATGGTATATGAGCTAATTCTATAATCAAGATATGGAATTACTCATATTAGGAGCCACCTAATGTTCACAGGAGCAGTAAACTACTGGATGCCTTTTGTTGCAGTTGGGATGTCGCTTATTGTTTGTTTAGGGATATTAATTTATTCGTTGATGACTGTTCTGGTCTAATTCCATCGGACACTTAATTTTGAGACAGTATGGTCAATAAATTAAGAGGTCTATATGAGTCAAAAAAAATCACATAAGAGTTATCCGCAAGCATATAAAGATGAAGCCGTCTTGATGGTGCTAGAGCAAGGTTATAGCGTTGCTGATGCAGCAAAGTCTCTTGGGGTTAGCACCAGTTTGCTTTACAACTGGAAGGAAATATAGCAAGCCCTACAACAAGGTATCGCTTTAGAAGTGTAGTGGTCAACAAAAACTTGCCACAGTTTTAGAGTATTCCTGTTGTAACCCTCCCAATAATAATCGCTCCGATTCATTAGGAGTTAGCCCACCGTTATATTGATGGGGTCTAAGCTGGCTGTAATAGCCAATGATTGAACCTCCAGCAAATCAGTGGACACAAGCCAGTCTTCGTTGTTATTCAATTCGAACCAAATGATTCATTAGAAAAATTGTTCAAATATTAAACCCAAGGTATGTTACGAGTCATTACTCTAAGCTGTTTTGGGGCATAAATGTGTTAAGAGCACTAACTTTATACTTCATTTAAATTGGCTCAGTTACAGCAGGCCATTACTTCAATCTAACCCATTGCCTGCCGCAGGTGATGTATAGGATATACAAATGTCGCGATCACATGGATGTGAAAGAGCGACCTTATGTGCAGATGCATCCAAGACACGCCGTAAACACATCCATGTGGGCTCTGCGAAAACATCCATGTTTTCGAAGGTCTTGAACGCATCGACACTGGAATTATTCTCTCTTCGATTTAGCTTTATATTTTGCTTTAAGTAAAAGAAAAGTTAAAAAACCAATAAATTTGAAAGTCTAAAAGACTCAATCTGAATTGAGGTCATCGAGAAAAGGCCGTGAGCTTGGCATGGATGCCAAGCTAGCTTTCGTTTGGCCACGGATGGCCTATCGGAAGCGTTAGGGCTTTTCGACAATGACCGAAGACGGATACAAACGACGTTGAAAGCTGGATCAATCCCCATCGAAAATCATGCGCTTTTCAGCATTTTTCGTCGGGGCGCTGAGGGATATCCAAAAGGGGAACAAGCGCTTTTCCCCTTTTGGTCGGGTGTGGGTGGAAAACCCACGACGTTAATCCAAACGAAGTTTGGAGATTAAGTGAAATCCAGCGTTATAGATCTGCTGTGGGCGAAGCACCACGATGTTGTTTGTTCAAAATAGCAAACTAGATTTGGGTCACAAAATCGTTAGAGAAGTGTGCCGTTGTAAGTTTTGCCAACTTAAACGACTCATGAAATTTCGAACTTTGTTGTCTTAGTTTCAATCTTTGTTGTCTCGTTGCAGACTTTTATGTACATCGACAGGGAAATGAATAACACCAAGCGCTTGAGAAAATAAGTGTCTTAGCAAGGGTTTATCCGCTGTCTCTCTATTTCACCATACAATGTTGGTAAATGTTAACCCATTGCTGGTAAGTGAGCTCAATGCTCGCATCACTTTCATTGTCACTTTCACAACAGTAAGCTTCACTCTTTGAGCACACTTCTTCAATTATATCAGCTAATTGCTCAGTAACACAGCCTGAAAAATACTCGTTATTTAAAGCAATATTGTTAAGTTGTTGGCGCTGCACAAGGGGGATATCTAATGAGTCCTGCGGCGACATAACGCAATCTGATGGTGCTATCGATAATAAAGCAACGGTGATCAGTCCTTTCATATTCACTCCCATATATTTACATCAATTTTACGATAGCTATTGTAACCACCGCACAGCAAGGTTTTATTCGAATTAATTGATTATATTCTTTGCGCTAATCGAAAATTACTATACTGTGTTTGTTCATCTGTTTCGTCATCTATATTCAATTAGATATTTGGCTTAGCTCTCGCTACCCAAATAGGACATATAATGACGACCCCTCTGCGCATTCGCTATCACACCATAGAAGTCGGTAACAACGATATCCACCTGTGTACCCTTCGCGATAAACAGCAATTCAGTGACGATGATGACACGGCAAAAGACTTAGGTATTTCTTCAGCGTTATGGCCCATTTTTGGCGTGGTATGGCCTTCAAGTATGGTGCTGGCTAACCATATGCTCGAGTATCAAACTCAAGGTAAACGCATACTAGAAATTGGCTGTGGGATCGGGCTTTCAAGCTTATTACTAAACCAAAGAGCTGACGACATTACTGCCACAGATTATCACCCAGAGGTTGAAGGTTTTCTATTAAGAAATACCCAACTAAATAATGACAAATCGATAAACTTTGAACGAGTCGATTGGGCAGATGATAACAGTGATTTAGGCCAGTTTGATTTAATCATCGGCAGTGATTTATTGTACGAAGATGAACATATTGCCCTACTGGCTTACTTCATTCAGACCCATGCCAATCGCCAATGTGAAATCGTTATCGTCGACCCCGGTCGTGGCCGGAAAAACAAACTCACCACCAAGATGGATGAATATGGCTTTAGTCACAATCACATCAAACCCACTCACACTGATTATTTAGAGCAACAATTCAAAGGCCATATTTTACGATTTACCAGAGAAGTTTAAGAATAGCGGCTGGATAAATAGCTATAACATAATTTCAGATCATAAAAATTACTGCCAAACAACACTACAAGTCGCGAGTAAGTTAACCTTTACTCGGGATCTTCTGTTAGTTTTCTTGTAAATAGTTTATTTGATTTAAATGGCAGAAAAAATAAAGCTAAATAATTATTTCGGTAAACCATCTCTTGTATTAAAAGTGGTAAAGAAACACTTAAAATAAAAGCTACCACTGCAAACACTAGCCCTATCGAATAATTAATATCACCCGAAGATATGAATGTATAAACCTTCCAATGAATCACGTAATGAAAAATAAGGATAAATAAACTCCCAGCCCCTAACTTCTGAAATATGACTTTGAATGCATTATGCTTTACCAGCAACACTGAAATACACATAACTATATAGATTCCACTTATGGCACCTATCGAAGCTGTTATTGCTGTCTCATATATTCTTTTATTTAAATCTGTATACGATTTGGTTAAAAATATAATACAAACGAAAATAAAACAAGCGAAGACAAACAAATACCGATGAGGAGAAAAACCAATTATTTTATTCCGCATTAAATACCCAGAAATAAAGAATGAGGAGGAAATAAGTAGAATATCAATAGAAAAAGGAAGACCAGGAAGAACACTTACCTTACCAGCAATAGTAATTTCTTTAAGCCAAAAAGTATCAACATACAAACCACCCAAAAGAAGTAGCAGCATTAACACGAACATTTTAATAGGCAGTGGTAATAGATTAAAGTGAGTAAATCGAAACAAAACATAGCTAAAGCAGTAAACAGTAAACAAGTGTGTTAAAAACCACATTTGAACCCACCTCAAGGTCTCTCCATTACCATAAAATATCCCTTGCAATTGCAGCAATAAATTATCATTTTGAAAGATAACATCAATAACAAAAAGCAATAATAGTACGGAGAAATAAGGCTTAAGAAGCGCTTCAGATTTTTTTAGAATAAATAATTTAGGTGGAGTAGAGAAAGAAAAGAAAACACCAGACAAAAAGAAAAAGAGTGGCATTCTAAATAATGACATACTGTCTATTATTTCTGGAAAAAATGACGCTAACTTACTATGCACAAGTGCAACTAAAGTAATAGAAATACCTTTCGCAATATCTATATGCTCTACTCTATTATTCATGCACACCTAATCTGATAATTTAGTATTTGTGTGTAAAGAAGATACTTAGGCATGAATAACCTATTTGAACTTCACTGACGACACATTGAGTATAGTTTATGCATCAGGGCTATGCCGTCATACTAAAGATTATCAGTTAAAAAATACAATTAACCACTTGTTATCAATGTGATTTTATGTGTTTTTTATATTTTCACTTTCAAATTTTAGCTATTATTAATAATAATTTTGAGCAATTACAAAGCAGCAATTACAAAGCCACCCATTATTTAGAAGTTATAACATAACGCCATTCGTTTTAAGTTGCTAACACTTACATCCATTAACTGATGGGATTATTCCTGCCAAAGGACTAAATACTTCATCATTAATCACCAAAAATAACTCATAAACTAAATTCAACACAGCAAAAAAGCTTGATATCTATCAAGTGGAAAATGCTTTTATTTGAAATTAAGAAATGGTGTATTAAGCGCACAACCAGCGCTGACAGTTAGCTGCACCTTGTCGTC
>NZ_JAUOQU010000058.1:0-4360 GCF_030547195.1 Shewanella sp. 6_MG-2023
TACGTACCACACGCGAACAACAGTGGTAGTAAGGCGTATCTTCTAAACTCACGAGTGTTTTTCTAGGTCTGGCCATCATTAATTACCGAAAATTAAGTAATAACTAAAGCCTAGTAGAGTGTTTAACATTTAGCCAACTAGAATGGGTGGCCATGTTATTCGCCAATATTGTTAAAAACAACTCCCATTAAACTAACGAATGAATACCAGTATTTTAGGAACAGGTTATTTATACCCATCAAAACAATCAATATATTCTACATAATGATTAACGCTTCGGAGTTTAATTCTAGAATAGACAGCACTTTTCAATCAAGTTAGATTAATATGTTAAGAACATTACGATTGACAATTAAATTATAGACAAGCTAGAAATGAGTTTGTGAATATTAAATCAACCTTAATTTATACGCTAAGTGAACCAACTGTGAGTTTGTTTTTACCTTTAGTTTCTTTTTAATACTGGCGAGTCGATAGTCGACACCGCGCTCTGTTAAAAAGCATTGTTGAGCAATATCAGAGCGAGAACCTCCTTTAGAAACTATCTCAATAGCTTTAATCTCATTTTCACTGATGAGCCTGTAATCCAATAATGGATTAAGGTGAATCGGTAAATCATCTAAGCAATAGTGCTGGTAGTCGGTAAAAATCTTCTGAATACGTTGAATTCGCTGATTGTCATACTCAACATCTTCATCTAAAAACAAGTAAAACCTTCCAACATAATGTTCACTAATCAAGCATGGAATGGCAAATGTCCTTTTGCCTTTATAGCCATATTTTTCCATCACATTTAAAGGGGAAGCAGCAGAACGATGCCAATCTTCGTAGTCCCAATGATGATATTCCTTTAGCAAAGATAAATCAGTATTGTAGTCTAATTTAGCCCATTTACTCCTAGATGAGATACTATAATTTATCGCATTTTCAGAACTATACATAAGCCTAGTTCTTTTAGCTAAAAGGTTTTTTTTATTAATTGAAAATGAGGATTTTTCACTGAGGTCAACATTGAATATCATATCTGAAATCTCTAAATCCTTTGCCATTGAGGCAAGCTCTTTACAGTTTATCATGTTGTCCTATAACCCCTATCTGATTAGCCTTAAAGATAAGTTGAGGAATGTTTGTCGCATGAAGCAATGACTTGCCTGTATCTAGATGATAATCAACCCCTCTTTCACTAAGACTCAACATGTCAGATACTTCTTTTCGTGTCATTCCCATCGACATTGCGTTAATAATGGAATGTAATTTTTTGCTAATACCATAGTTTTTAGCGACTTCGCTTACGATAGTCGTTTCGTACTTTTTATAGATATTTAATACAGAGACTTTTATCGAACGAATATTACATTCAATTTCTCTAAGTTCAATTTCATTATTTACAATAAATACTACACTAGCATTGGTCTGGCTAAATGGGCTCATACTAATTACGACTTTACTGTAAAAACTATCATCATCTCTCCATATAACAACATCTTTACCGTTATGTTTTTTTTGCTGGGCAAATAAAGACTCACATAAAAATGTGCTCGAACCCTCATCACAATTAGTCACAACCAAATCTAATCTTTTATTTACACATTGAATATCATCTTTACCTAGTTGCTCAAAACATATAATCCACTTAGGAGTAATTTTAAAGCAAGAAAACAAACCTTCATCGGTTTCGACCATAGCGGTTCTTTTGTTTTTTATTATTATGCTCATCTCAATTCATCATAATTAATATTGATTTCAATTATTATATCTACACAATTAGGCAATACAATTCTCTTAGGTTGTATGTGTGTGTAGAGTCACAACGAACATAATTGCTTTGATCAGCACAGTTTTTCAACAAAATTAACTCATCTACTGTGACTTATCATATTGGCAATCGACTCAACACAAGGTAGGGAGTAAAAATAAAAAACATACCCACAACAATAGCTCCAACTATTTTTACATAAGGGCATTTAAATTAAAATAATCAGATTTATTATCAATGTGATAATAATCTATATTTATAATGTTCTGTGAATTCTCATAAGAGACCTTATCTACACCTTAATTAATATTGAGCTTGTTCCTGGAGAATGAATATTAAATAAGATAATTAAAAAGGTTATTTATGATGAACAAGAACCTGAAATATGGAAACTTGAAAAAAACAACGTTTGCTATGATGTTGCTACCTTTAATGACGGCTTGTGGTGGATCTGATTCAAATGATGCCCCTCCACCGGTCTCAGAAATTCCTGAAGTTGAATTACCTGACGAAATACGCAATCACTTTGATCTTATCGTTGATACTGAAACAGCCGTTGACGGTACTATCGAAGTTTATTTAGGTCGTTGGTTCCCTTGCATGAAAGGGCACGAAGATATGTGCTCAAGTGACATGCCGGAAGATTTTGAAGTTCCCGATGCTGGCTTTAAGAATGGCGAAGCCTTCGCTACAGCATCGAAATATAACATGCGGACCAGAGACGACAGCAAATACTACATGGAAGTTCAGCTAAGCGATCTACGAGCTTGGCAAGAGCAAGCTGTTCGTGATGATATTTTCATGCCTGGTAACTACTCAGCTTTAGACTTGATGATGTACATCTCATCGATAAGAGATGATTTTGAAGTCAAGTTAGGCGGCTTTAATGAAGCACGTCAAAGCTATGACTTTACCGTGTCATTTGATGCCGATGGCGACGGTACATTTGACAACGCACCTGCCACACATTATTCCCACTGGGGTGATTACCAAGATAGTGATAGTTGGGGAGTCACTTTGTCACACGGTGGTGGTGACATGCTAAATGATTTTAACGGATATTTAGAAACTGTGTATGACCGCCTTGATGAAACCCTTGTGCGTGATGGGTCTCAGATCCGTATACAACCAGTGAGTGAAGCCTATCGTGATCGTGTGTGGCAAACCCATATTGATGAAGTCAACTTTAAAGCTAGTAACGGTGGCAAGGTAATTTTAAAAGAAATTACCCTAGATATGGAGGATACTGACGGTTATGGTGATGAATTCATTAAAACCATTGCTCAAGATGTTGAAGTAAAAGCTTACAACTTACGCCCTGATATTTATCGCCCTGGCGTCATCACCAGCCTTGATATGGTTATCTCTGCAAACGAAACAGCAAAAGAAGCCGGTTCTGCTGAATTTGGTTTTACCTTCTGGCCAACACTTTCTACAGGTTCTAAACTTGGCAGTTATGTGATGAATCAAATCAGCCACCCTGAAGTTGGTCCTTCAAATAAACTTCGTGCTGAAGGCTTAGACGGCTGGAACTACGCTGCGGGTATGAATGAATACACATTAGATATCATTGTTACTCAGGGCTCATGGCCAACTGCACAGGACTTCTTAGACCCTGAAATTGCAGCAGAATTTGAACTTGACCGTGAGTGTTCATGGCTACGTGAAAGCGATGGCTCAATCACTGAAATTAAAGCTAAAGAATGTATCGACCATTGGTATGGTACTTTCGGCGGAAATAAACTTCACGTAGCAATGGATAATATGGTTCGTAACCATGGTATGGAGTACATCTATTTTTCATGGGTGAAAAAGATGTTCCTAGTTTACAACGTATCAGAAGTAAACTCAGTTAATGAAGCACGCCTAATGGGTGATACTTATCGGTTCCCAGCTCAAGTAGAGAAAGCTGAGAAAATTGCAGACATAAGTAAAGCAATTGCGCCACTGACTGAAGAACATTTTGGTTGGAATATTGCTGACTGTCAGCTATGTCACTCTAAGGATGACATTCATAAAAGCAAAGCAGTTGATACATTAGAGCGTGATGAGCCTTATTTCTGTGCATCGTGTCACGGTGGTAATGGTGCACCTGAAGCGCATGGCGAAACAGCGCGTTGTTTCTGGTGTCACTCAGAAGATAAAGCAATGCAGAACCATGGTGAGGCATCTCAATGGATGGCTTTCAGTGACGTAGAGTGTAGTGGCTTCCCTCAACATATGGGACCAAACGCACCTAGCGAACTATTTGGCCCAGGTTCATGTGCAGATCAGGTTGATAAACCGAATGTAGTGAAACAGAATTGGGATGGTTCAAAATATAATGATTTACCTGCGGGTAGACAACAAAGCTTTGGTAACAGTGACTGGTACAATACTGAGTCATTCCCTGACCCATATAGCTGTGTAACTTGTCATGTAACACCTAAGAAGTAACATGTTTAAGGCCTCGATTATTATTAATCGAGGCCTATTTTATTATAGCAATTACAAAGCCACCCATTATTTAGAAGTTATAACATCGTTTAATTACAAAGCCACCCATTATTTAGAAGTTATAACATAACGCCATTCGTTTTAAGTTGCTAACACTTACATCCATTA
>NZ_JAUOQU010000059.1:0-3887 GCF_030547195.1 Shewanella sp. 6_MG-2023
TTTTTGAATGATATTGGAATGGGCGGTAGAAAAAATAAGCCTGAAAATGGCATCTTGTTACCTAACAGCGCTGCAGGAATAGTGCCTGGTGGTGCGCAGACCTATCACCGAGGCCCACATGACAATTACTCTAAAAATGTAGATGGCAGACTACAGGACATTAAGAATGATTTTGATGATGGTGTATATGATAAAAGGCAAGCGCGCGACGCTGTGCGTAAAGAGCAAATGACACTAAAAAATGGACTATTTAATGGTGACTTTTCAAATGGGTGTGGGAGGGTAAATTAATGTCAGATGAGTATTTTCTATTAATGAATGATACGGCTAGCCCTTATTGTTCTATTTGCCCTCATGGCATTTTAGCGCTTGAGCCTGACATCAAGCTTCCTGTGAGGCCTAATCAATTTCGTTTTCCGTCTAAAGTTAATGACATCGCTAGTGATGAAATTTTTTGGAATTTTAATAAACCTGAACCCTTGCTGTTTGATTATTGTGAAGAGCATGGACACATTGTGTCTGCTGAGGTGATGGCAATACTCGATAGTCTCAGGTTAGCGCCGCACTTTAAGAAGCGCTTAACCGTTTATATGCAAGGCAAGCAAACCGAGCACGATTATTTCTATATCGCATTTGAGCGTGGTGAGTGGCTCAAAGGCGTACAACAAGACCCGCAGTTTATATTTTATGATGAGCAAGAGTCAGAGTATCAGCTGGATAGGAATGGACTTCCATTGCCAACAGGCCATATCGCGCTTACAGAGGTTGCAGCGCAATATGATGTGTTCGAGTTCACCAATTGTCGCTTTTTATCGAGATATATAGTGCTGAACGCTGAAGCAAAAGCAAAGCTTGAACAGCAGGGGGTGAAAGCGGGTAAATTTGTGCCCTTGCAAGAGGCGTTTAATACGGTTGTAACTGATCGGCGGTTAAAGTTAAGCGATTTATTACCTAAGGTGAAAAAGCCCATCAAACCTTGGTTTGCAGATGTGAGCAAGAAAAGTTAGCACTAAAAACAAACTTCTTAACAGGAAAAATAATGAAACAAGGACTGTTGGTCATATTTCTTGGATTTTGCCTCTATAAAGCCTGGCAGGACTTTGGCCCAAAGCCTGCCTTGCCCCCTTTGTATAATGAGCCTTATATTGCTGTTTACGGGCGAGACTCATGCGGCCACACCCAAAAGCTACTGCGAGAATTGAGGCAACAGGGCATTGAGCCCCATTATTTAAATGTTGATGATATGAATATTGCCGACCGTTTGCACGCGCGAATGGAGATGCAAAACATCCCCACACAGCGCTACGACTTACCCGTGGTGGATGTCAATGCATCATTAACAATACGCCCGACATTGGCGAGTGTACAAGATAGCTTTTTAAACCAATAAACAGTTTGGTTGCATGGAAAACATGGCAACACCATAAAAGATAGTGAAGGGATAAAGCGTGATGGCTCAAGGAATAGGCACTAAAATGCAACAGTGGCAAACGAATTGTTTTATCGGGTTATTAAGCCTTTTGGAAAACGGGGTCAGGTCTTGCCTTTTGCCCTACCAGAACCTAAATAAAATATCTCCAATGCTAAGAATACTAAACTCAGAAAACTCGGCGGCAAAGTCGGTGATGGCATGCAAGGCCACCATGTCATCCCTCAAGACATTTGGGGTAGAAATCAAGGTTTTTTGAATGATATTGGAATGGGCGGTAGAAAAAATAAGCCTGAAAATGGCATCTTGTTACCTAACAGCGCTGCAGGGGTAACGCCTGGTGGACCGAAAGCTTATCATAGTGGCTCACATTCCAACTACTCTGAGGAGGTGAATGGAAGGCTAAATAAAATTCAGGATGATTTTTATGACGGTAAATATGATAAAAGGCAAGCGCGCGACGCTGTGCGTAAAGAGCAAATGAAACTAAAAAATGGATTGTTTAATGGTGATTTTTCAAATGGGTGCGGGAGGGTAAATTAATGTCAGATGAGTATTTTGTATTAATGAATGATAAGGCTAGCCCTTATTGTTCTATTTGTCCTTATGGTATTTTGGCACTAGAGCCTGACATCAAGCTTCCTGTCAAGCCTAATCAATTTCGTTTTCCGTCTAAGGTTAAAGACATCGCTAGTGATGAAATTTTTTGGAATTTTAATAAACCAGAACCCTTGTTGTTTGATTATTGTAAGTTTGATGGGCACATCGTGTCTGCTGAGATAATGGCAATACTCGATAACCTCAGGTTAGCGCCGCACTTTAAGAAGCGCTTAACCGTTTATATGCAAGGCAAGCAAACCGAGCACGATTATTTCTATATCGCATTTGAGCGTGGCGAGTGGTTAAAAGGCGTACAACAAGACCCGCAGTTTATATTTTATGATGAGCAAAGTTCAGAGTATCAACTGGATAGAGAGGGAGACATATTGCCCACAGGCCATATCGCGCTTACCGCAGTTGCAGCGCAATATGATGTGTTCGAATTCACCAATTGCCGCTTTTTATCGAGATATATAGTGCTGAACGCTGAAGCAAAAGCAAAGCTTGAACAGCAGGGGGTGAAAGCGGGTAAATTTGTGCCCTTGCAAGAGGCGTTTAATACGGTTGTAACTGATCGGCGGTTAAAGTTGAGCGATCTATTACCTAAGGTGAAAAAGCCTATCAAACCTTGGTTTGCAGATGTGAGTAAGAAAAGTTAGCGCTAAAAAATACCTTAATAGGAAAAATAATGAAACAAGGACTGTTGCTCTTATTAATTGGATTTTGCCTTTATAAAGCCTGGCAGGACTTTGGCCCAAAGCCTGCCTTGCCCCCTTTGTATAATGAGCCTTATGTTGCTGTTTACGGACGAGATGCATTCGCCAAAGAAATCAGGGACGCTAGAAGGGCTGCAGGTAACAAATCAGGAAATCAACGCAAGTATAATGGCGCAATTGGTGAAATGCTGGATTATGCATATGGCGCTGGGATGTTACCGCAAAATCAGCATTCAAGCCGTACAGGACAAAAGAAAAATGCGATAGCCAATTTAGGCTGCTAGTGAGGAATATAAGCATGAAAATCGATATCGTTTCATACTCGAGTATTATGGGGATTACGTTGGGAATGTTCCCCCATGATGTTGAACAAATACTGGGTAAACCGATGGATAAGGACGTAAATCCGAGTAATCATTTAGTGCATAAGTACCTCTTATCATCTAATCGCTTAATTGTTGTTTGTTTTGATAACATTAAGAATGGCTCAGTCATAAATGTACTTGTAGATGTTTTTGATAGTGATGATTTTACACTTAATGGTGGTGGACTTATTCAATGCGCATCATTAGAGAATCATCTTTATGAGTTCGATAAAAAAAATTATACCTGTGACAGTGAAATTCTCTTCTTAGAGCTTGGAGTTATTCTGGGGGAATTTTCTTATAAAGATAACGAGTATCCAAAATTCGTTAGTATATTTAATATTGGCTCACAAAACCATCTTATAGATAAGGGTATATTCAAGCCATTTAAACGTTCATCAGATTTGTAATGGCTTGAATTAACTTTAAAGGAAATTAAATTTTGAAAAAACTCATGCTATTTACCTTGCTGAGTTTGTGCCTCTATAAAGCCTGGCAAGACTTTGGCCCAAAACCTAGCTTGCCCCCTTTGTATAGTGAACCTTATGTCGCTGTTTACGGGCGAGACTCATGCGGCCACACCCAAAAGCTACTGCGAGAATTGAGGCAACAGGGCATGGAGCCCCATTATTTAAATGTTGATGATATGAATATTGCCGACAGTTTGCACGCGCGAATGGAAATGCAAAATATAGCAACGC
Source organism: Shewanella sp. 6_MG-2023 (assembly GCF_030547195.1). NCBI lineage: Bacteria > Pseudomonadati > Pseudomonadota > Gammaproteobacteria > Alteromonadales > Shewanellaceae > Shewanella > Shewanella sp. 6_MG-2023. The sequence goes on from NZ_JAUOQU010000059.1 coordinate 3,812, forward strand.
AGCGCTACAACTTACCTGTCGTGGATGTCAATGCATCACTAACAATACGCCCGACATTGGCGAGCGTACAAGATAG